>JAWOAO010000199.1:0-3523 GCA_046498485.1 Marinobacter sp.
GTTTATTTACATTGGCAAGAACCGCAACAGGCGGAGCGACAGCGTTGTCTTTAGCGAGAATGTGAGGCATTGCCGGTGTCTGTGTTTCAGTCCCCCTGCCACTCCCCGCACTCCCACCAGAATTAATCTTGATCCCCGCCCCACTCAACGTCACGCCACTGGAATCCAGCTTGATAAAACTCCCACCTCCGGAAATGGTCAGTTCTGCCCCGGCATCCAACACCACCTTGGCGCCGGCCTTATGATGAACTTCGGTGCCGGCTTCAGACGCCATAATTCGGCCAGTTTTCTGGTGGAAACTGCCAGCAATGGTCTGGCTGCAATCGGCGCCGATGGAAGTTCGGCTCTCGCCATCAATGGTGCAGTGGTCAGCGGCTTTTATGTGGCTGAATTGGTGATTTTCGACGGTATGGTGGCTGTCGTGCTTGATGACTTCGGTGCGGTTATGCTCGGTGAACAGGTCCAGGTCTTTCTGGGCGTGGACGTAGATCTGCTCCCGATCGGCTTCGTCTTCAAAGCGCAGCTCGTTACTGCCCTCACCCTTGTGAGTTTTGGTTTTTAATGTGGTGCGGGTTTTGTGCTCCGGCAGCGCGTAGGGCGGCGTGTTGGTGGCGTGGTAGGTGCGGCCGGTGATGATGGGCTGGTCCGGGTCGCCATCGAGGAAGCTGACGATGACTTCGTGGCCGATTCTGGGCAGGGCCATGAAACCGTAGTGGCCGCCGGCCCAGCCCTGGCTGACTCGTAGCCAGGCGCTGCTGTGTTCGTCATTCTTTGAATAACGATCCCAGGGGAATCGCACTTTCACCCGGCCGTACTGGTCGCAGTGTATTTCTTCGCCCTCGGGGCCGGTGACGATGGCGATCTGGGGGCCGTCCATCATCGGTTTGTGGTTGCACCGCGGGCGCCAGGTTTTGTCGGCCGGAATGGCGGTAAAGTCGTTGTGGTAGCGGGTCGGTTCGCTGCCACCTTCTTCAGCCATGGCCTGGGGCTGTGTGCCGGTGTGGCTGATCGCGGTCAGCAGCCATGCCCGGTTCAGGCTCTGGCTGTCATGCCCCTGCAGTTCAACCTTGGCACCCACGGTGAAGTCGTCGCGGTTGCTTTCGCCTTTGGCCAGGCTGGCGTCGTTTCTGAGGGCGTCCAGTCTGGCCTGGGTGAACGGCTGGCCACTGGCGTCGGTTTTGTAGCGGCCAGGGTAGTCGTAGTGTTGGTAGTCTTCCCGGTGATTGGCATTGGCCGCGCTGGTTTCGTGCATCAGGGCGTAGGCGGGGTTTTTGAAGCTGTAGTCCTTCATCGCCACCGAGGCGGCTTTGATGCGTTCTTGGTAGGCGAAGCTGAACACGCAGGCCTGTTGGGTGCTGCCGCCGGCCTGGGTGTTGCACAGCACCGGGGCCAGTTTGGGGGCACCGCCGTGGTGATCGGCAAGGATCAGCGCTGGTTGTTCCTCCCCATCCACACTGCCGTGCTGATAGCGGTAGTGCCAGCCTTCTTCGGCGGCCAGGCGTTCAATAAATTGCAGATCGGATTCCCGGTGCTGAACGCAGTATTCCCGTTCTTCCGGGGTGCGCTTGAAGTCGAAGACGGTGTCGATGATGCCGCGCTCTTCCAGCAGGCTGCGCACGATGGCGTCGGTACTCTGACTCTGGAACATGCGGCTGTTGTGCATCAGGTCGAGGCGCCACAGCGGGGGCTGGATCACCACTTCATAGGCGGTGCGGCGGTGGCCGGTGTGGCCGCGGACGAATTCGTTCACTACCCCGGTAAAGCGCCTTAAAGGCTGGCCGTCCTGCCACACCACCAGATCCACCGGTTGCTCCAGAATGTCGGTGGCCCGCACGTCGGGGTCGGTGCTGGCCAGCTGCACGCGGCCGTGAAACAGGCTGGAGAGGCGTTCAGTCAGCGCAAAGCCGACAACCGCGAAATGATCTGAGGGGAATTCGCCTACACGGGCGGTAAACTGCAATCCGCTTGCCTGGGGCATGTCTTCGGTCCCTGAAGATTGGTGGTTAAAAAGCTGACTCATCCTGAGCGGCGCCGATTATACCCGGCAGGGCTGGCAAGGCCAACCTCACACCTGCCCACATCTACGACTTTTGTTGAACTTCGTGAACGGGTACTCTGGTCTCAACAATGCACAAGAAGAGTGTGACCATGGCAATGCACCACATTGAAATAAATGAAACTTTTGACGTTCCCCGCAGAAAGGTTTTCGCTTTGTTCGCGGATCATCACCGCTTTGGCAAGCTGATCGGCGCTCCGGTCAAGCGCATCAAAGACAGCGACCAGGCCGACCCAAACGGCATTGGCTCGATTCGCAAAATCGGTATTGGCCCGCTGTCACTTGAAGAAACCGTGCTGGGTTTCGAGCCGGATTCGTTAATTGAATACGCCATCACCAGCATGAGCCCGATCAGAAATCACGTGGGTCGCATTCATTTCTCAGACACGCCGGATGGGCAAACCCGGGTGCATTACACCATCACGTTTGAAGACATCGTGCCTTACTCTGGCAAAGTGATCAGCGCGGCCCTTGAGCAAGGCTTGCGCCGCGGCATTCGGCGAGTGCCCAGACTGGCCTAGGCACCCGAAAGTTGCCCTCAAAGTCTCCAGGCAACAAACCACTACTTGATGAATATCAGATAATTGACCTGAGGCAACTCGTCATATCAGTCAATTCTGTAGTCTCCCGCGCAGCTTGCAATATCCGGCCATCAGGGCTCCTGATGCCAAATACCCACGCTTCTGCGGGAGACTGAAATGGCGGACGAACCGATCGTTCTTTTCGACAACGGGCATCACAAGTGCCTGATGTTCGATTCTCTGGTGACTGGCGAAGGCGTTCAGTCCAACCAGTTCCTTGTTGTCGATGGCAAACACGAAGCCCTGATTGATCCGGGCGGAGACCTTACCTACACCCCGCTCTCGGTTGCCGCGTCAAGATACATGAACATCCGCGACATGGATTTTGTTTTTGCATCCCACCAGGACCCGGACATTATCGGCGCCATCGATCGCTGGATTGTGCATACCCGCGCCAAGATTGTAACGTCGAAACTGTGGGCCCGCTTTCTGCCGCACCTGGTGTCCAGCTACGTCACCAACCAACTCAGCGGCAGCGTCTACGACCGGATTATCAGCATTCCGGACGGCGGTGCCAACGTACGATTCGGTGACAGCTACCTCCAGTGCCTGCCGGCTCACTTCATGCACTCCGTGGGCAACTTGCAGTTCTATGATCCGGTCTCAAAAATCCTGTTTTCCGGCGACCTCGGCGCCTCCATGGGCGGCGAGAACGATCACCAGCCGGTGCAGGATTTCGACAAGCACATCGCCAACATGATCGGCTTTCACCGGCGCTACATTGCCTCCAAAAAGGTGTGTCGGCTGTGGGTCAACAGGGTTCGCGGCATGGATGTGGCGATGATTGTGCCGCAGCATGGCAAGCGTTTTGAAGGCCCGGTCATGATTGACCGGTTCCTGAACTGGGTCAGCGACATGGATTGCGGGATCGATCTGGTCTCTCAGG
>JAWOAO010000201.1:0-7552 GCA_046498485.1 Marinobacter sp.
GCGCTCACCGCCCATCCGTACAGCGGCGCCGCCATCCAGCACCGACAGCCGGTCTGCCAGCACCCGATCGGCAAAATCACTGAGTCCGGCACTGTCCCATACCTCGCTGAGCAGCGTCACCCACATCATCGGTCGCGCATCCGAATCCGCCTTGCGAACCCTGGGCGCGTCGGCTTCGTCCGGCAGTTGGTCCGCCACCCGGGCTACGGCATCGCGAACGTCATTGGCGGCAACGTCGATATCCCGGGAGGTATCAAATTCGATCGAAGTGCGGGATTCGCCCTGCTCGGTAGACGACTCAATGGAGCGGATACCTTCAATACCGCTGATGGCACCTTCGATGACCTGGGTAATCTGGGTGTCCACCACCTCGGCGGCGGCGCCGGTGTAATCGGTCGACACCGAGACCACGGGCGGATCAATATCCGGGTACTCACGAACCGGCAGGCCCAGCAGTGCGGTAATACCAAACACCACAATCAACAGACTGAGTACCGTGGCAAACACCGGGCGCTTGATGGAGATATCGGAGAGGATCATGGATCAGGATTCCCGACTGGTGATAAACCGGTTCTCGGGTATCGCCAGATCAGATTCCAGTAATCGTATGCGGTCGCCGGAACCCAGGCGATCCTGGCCGGTAACCACTACCTGATCGTCGACCGTCAGCCCATCCACGATCTCAACCATGCCGGGCATACGAGCACCAGTCTGCACAGACACCCGGCGGGCCACACCATCGTCAGCCACAAACACATACTTCTGATCACCACGGATCATCAACGCCTGCTCGGGAATGACCAGGCCTTCGCGCTCCCGCAAGGTCAGCGATGCCGACATGAACTGGCCCGGTCGCAACCGGCCTTCAGCGTTATCAATCTGCGCCCGTACCGACAGGGTCCGGCTCAGCTCATTGATCCGGCTGGCAAGCTCGATCAGTTCACCGTTAAAGATTTCATCGGGGAACGCCGGCGACGTGGCGCGCACGGCCTGGCCAATGCGCACCTGACCAATAAATCGTTCTGGCACAGCAAAATTCAGTTCCATCTGATCGCTGGTATCGAGCGTGGCAATGGTGGTTCCAGCTTGCAGATAAGCGCCAATGCTGACGTCTGACAACCCGACCACGCCGGCAAATGGCGCTTCGATCCGGTGGTTTTCCAGGCGCACCCGGGCAGCCTGACTCTGCGCCATCGCAACATCAACCGAGGTTCTGAGCTCATCCACCTGAGACTGGGAAATGCTGTTGTTTGAGCGCAAGCGCTGGGCCCGCTCATACTGGCGCCGGGCGTCAGCCAATTGGGCCTCGATTACGGCCAGATCCGCCCGTGCCTGACGATCATCCAGGCGCAGTAAAACCACACCCTGCTCTACGCCGGCATTTGGCACCAGATTGATCTCAACAATCCGTCCGCTGACTTCGGTGGTCAGCTCGACGGCATTGAGCGCTCGCAGATTGGCGACCGCTCTCACGTCATCCCGAACAACCTGCTGTGCCGGTTTGATAACGTTGACCGCTCTCGCCTGAGCCTGTGGGCTGCTTTGTTCCTGTGCGCCTTGCTCCAGACTGATATAGATACCTGAGCCCGCTGCAACGGCGACGACCAGAACAACTGCGATCAGCCATTGTTTCCACATGAGTTTCGGTAACCTTTCCGCTGTTGGTATTACGAGCCTTGGCCGTGCTCATGTTTCTGAATAACCAGCACCACCTCGCCGACCTCAACCCCCCACTTACTCATGGTGGTCTGGTTGATCAGCGTGTCTGGGGTAATCAGGTACATCCAGTCGTCCATCCGGACATCGATGGTGCCATCGCCGGAGGCCACCCGGAGGACGTAATTCATATGTATCGCATTACCCTGCCACTGCATGGACCCCGGCTCGACCACATCGCCGGCCTCGGCGTGATAGCGGTTACCCGACGGGGTCAGAGTCCAGACCCGGGTCTGGACCTCGCCATCATCAAACCGGAAAACTTCGTCCAGGGTACCCACGCCATCGTCATCCCAGGTGGCGACAATATCGGCATCAAACGTGCGGATCACTTTGCCAGAGAAGTTCTTGACCACACCGCGAGCGGAAAGTTCGCCCTGGAAAAATTGCTGGGGAATCAACTCTGGTCCGGCATCCCGATAGTCGTCTAATGACGGCCCGGCGCATCCGGCGATGGCCAACGCCACTAACACTATGAGACCGCTGCGCACGACACCACCGCTGGACCGTGGAATAACCCTGTTTTGCATGACTTTTACACTCCAATCAATGGTCTGCTCAAAGAAACTGCATAACAATCACTTACGGGCCAGATCGGCAACCCGATCAGAACTTTCCTGATACGTCAGTTCAGCCAACCGGCTATTCTGACACACCTCCGGGTGGTTGATGGCAATCCATTGGCTAGTGACAGGCAGGCATGAACAAAACGAGGAATACCGTAGCCCGAAGCCACTACTCCGTGGAGGATGGAGACCGTTGAAAGGGCAGAACCTGGGTGTTGGTCGGAGCCGATGGCTCGGAGGGGTGCGGCTGAACATGCAGGGCCTGTTGCAGACCAAGCAACGAATCATACATCATCGCCTGAATATCCAGTAGTGCCTTCATGGGGCTGCCGGCTACCCGGCGCCGGGCCTCGATCACAAACTGAAGGCCTCGCAGCCGACGTTGATTGCACTCCGAACTGCGGCGAATACAGTCTTCAATCAATTCCGCGCGTAATGTTTCAAAACCTTCCGGGTCACGCTGGGCCAGATCCCTGAGCTCGTCAAACGTGGGCATATTCATAACTTTTCTCCTTCCTGGATTCAAGCAATAAGTACAGCACCACTGGTATTCAAAATCGTGTAACCAGAGTCAGACAGCCCAGAAACTACCCTGCTTCTCGGCTGCTTCTTTTATAATAGCGTAAGCTTGTTGAATTTCACCCTCCAACTGATCCCGTTTGGCAGCAATCTCATCAAGCCGGTCATTGGCCAGCTTGCCCCGCTGATGTTTCGCGTTAGCCCTGGGTTCTTTGCCGTAACCGTCAATAAGCTCCTTATTCATCCTTCTCTCCTCTGGCTCTGTCACCATCGAGTGGAATCGTAAGACGAACGCTCAAAACGACAGAATTTGAAGCCGTCAAGGAGTCAGGATGACGATGAATGAAATTTGCGTCTGTGCGTTAACCAACGCATGAGCCCTGGATACTGGTTTCGATGGTTCTGGCCAGGTCACTTGCCGATGCAGAAACTACTGAAAATCTTGCCCAACAGATCATCCGGCGTCAGATGCCCGGTTATCTCACCCAGCGCATCCTGGGCCGCGCGCAGGTCCTCGGCCAGTAGCTCTCCTGCACCGTAGCCCTCGAGCTGGGCCTGGCCCTGGAGCAGAGAGTCGCGGGCACGCTCCAGCGCATCCAGATGCCGCCGCCGGGCCAGAAAGCCACCTTCGGTGGTGCTGGCAAAGCCGATGCATTGTTTCAGGTGATCACGCAGCACCTCCAGACCTTTCGCCTCTTTCGCCGCCAGACGAATCACCGGCGCGGTCTGGTGTGGCTCGGCACTGATACCTATCGGCTCTGCCGACAAATCTACTTTGTTGCGAATCACGGTAACGGGCGCGTTGGTGGGCAGCTGATCAATGAAATCCGGCCAGATTTCGTGGGGCTCGGTTTTGTCCGTGGTGGTGGCATCCACCATCAACAAAATGCGGTCGGCCTGACGGATTTCATCCCAGGCCCGGGCAATACCGATTCGTTCCACTTCGTCCGGACTGTCCCGCAGGCCGGCGGTGTCAATAATGTGCAGCGGCATACCATCAATATGGATATGTTCCCGCAGCACATCCCGGGTGGTGCCTTCAATGGCCGTGACAATGGCCGCTTCCCGGCCAGCCAGGGCATTGAGCAAACTGGATTTTCCGGCATTGGGTCTGCCGGCAATCACCACTTTCATGCCGTCCCTGAGAAGAGTGCCCTGCTGGGCCTCAGAAAGAATCTGTTCAACTCGCTGCAACAGGGTTTCAAGGTCGGCTCCGACTTTACCATCGGCGAGAAAATCGATTTCCTCTTCCGGAAAATCGATCGCCGCCTCGACATAGATGCGTAAATGGGTAACCGCGTCGACCAGCTCATCAATCCGTCGGGAAAACACCCCCTGCATGGACCGGACTGCACAGCGAGCAGCCTGTTCGGAGCTGCTTTCAATCAGATCGGCGATGGCCTCTGCCTGCGCCAGATCGAGTTTGTCATTGAGAAAAGCCCGTTCGGAAAACTCGCCTGGGCGCGCCAATCGTGCGCCCAGATTGCATACCTCCCGCAACAGCATGTCCAGGATCACGGTGCCGCCATGGCCCTGGAGCTCCAGCACATCTTCACCGGTGAACGAATACGGGTTCGGGAAATACAGGCCGATGCCCTCATCGATCAACTGCCCTCTGCTATCGTTGAAGGGGCCGTAGTGGGCATAGCGGGGCTTCGGTTGAAAACCGAGCATTTTAACGGCAATGCCAGCGGCTTGGGGACCGGAAACCCGGACAATCCCGACCCCGGCCTGGCCTGGTGCGGTGGCAATGGCTGCGATGGTGTCTGATGTTGGTTGCATGGTGTTTTATCCTGGATAGAAATGACAAAGGCTCCACGAGGGAGCCTTTGTCAGGTCAGTACTACCGGTACCTCAGTATTTCTTGCCTGCAGTTTGTGCTTCGATCTTACGCGTAATGTACCACTGCTGCGAGATCGAGAGAATGTTGTTCACCAGCCAATACAGTACCAGACCGGACGGGAACCACAGGAAGAAAATGGTGAACACCGGCGGCATCAACTTCATGATCTTGGCCTGCATGGGATCAGGTGGTGTCGGGTTCAGACTCATCTGGATGAACATACTGATGCCCATCAGAATCGGCAGCACGAAGTATGGATCCATCTGGGACAGATCCTGGATCCACAGTGCAAACGGTGCATGGCGCAGTTGAACACTTTCAAACAACACCCAGTACAGGGAAATAAACACCGGCATCTGAACCAGAATTGGTAAACAACCTCCGAGCGGGTTAATTTTCTCCCGCTTGTACAGGGCCATCATTTCCTGAGACATGCGCTGGCGGTCATCACCATGAAGCTCTTTCAGCCGTGCCAGCTGTGGCGCAACAGCTCGCATTCTCGCCATAGAGCGATAGCTGGTGGCGGACAGATGGAAGAACACAGCCTTCACCGTGATGGTCAGCAGGATTATCGCGACACCCCAGTTGCCGACCAGCCCGTAGAACCACTCCAGGATGTAAAACAACGGCAGCGAGATAAAGAACAGCCAGCCAAAATCAACGGTACGATCAAGATTGGGCGCCAGTGATTCCAGGCGGTCAATAATCTTCGGACCGACATAAGCGGTGGCACCTACTTCAACCGATTGGCCAGGCGCAACAGAGGTTGCTGGATACACAAAGCCCATTACATGCAACTGGTCGCGGCGGGTGGACTGGTACTGAGCGGTTTGCTCACGATCCGGAATCCAGGCGGTCAGGTAATAGTGCTGCAGGAAGGCCATCCAGCCATTGGTTACAGACTGGTTTATTCGCTGCTTGGTGAGATCATCAAAATCATACTTTTCATAGGGATCGTCGGGCGTGCTGACAACCATGCCCAGATAGGCTTTGATACCCATGGAGGTTTGAGAGGTGGGGTCGGGAGCTTCGTCTCGTACAATTTTACCGGTAAAATTGCCTTGCCAGTCAGAATCGGACTGATTTTCAATAAGATAACGAATATCGAGTTGGTAACTGTCACGTGCCAGGCGATAGCGCTTGGTAATGTTAACACCCTGATCTGTGGTCATTTTCAGATCAACGATTAATTCATCCTGGCCCTCGGTCAACACAAATTGTGAGGTTTCTGCCTGATACACCGGCGCCTGACCTGCAGTCTTGCCGTCTGGCCCATCACGACCGATCAAACCACTTTCCAGAAGATAGGTGCGGTTCTCGGTGTTGTTCAGAATTTTCAGAGGCTGATCGCTATCGAGCGATTTGTCATGTTGAAGCAGCGAACTTTCAATAACGTTGCCACCGACACGATCAATTTTCAGTTCGAGTACGTCGGTTTTAACGGTTATGAACTGATCACTGATGCTTTGCTGACCGTCAGAAGAGGTTGATCGCAGCTCGTCGGTTCCTGGTGCGACAAATTCGTCGACAGTTCCGGTTCTGTTGGCGGTACTTTCAGGCAAAACCATGTCATCGACGGAGCCATTGGCGCCAGACGTTTCAACCTGCGAAACCTGTGCCGTTTGCGGTTGGTGATAGTCCTCATTCCAGGCAAGAACCATCAGATAGCTGACGATAGCGAGGCCAGCAAACAAAACGATGCGTTGAATATCCATAAACGTTAGTGTCTGGTTTGAGTGTTGGTTGGAGAGTGCTGGTTCTCTGTACCGGGTACCGGATCATAGCCGCCTTCGGCCCAGGGATGGCACCTGAGTAACCGGCGGGTAGCAAGGTATGAACCTTTCGCAGCACCGTGGTATTGAATCGCCTCAACGGCATATTGGGAGCACGTTGGGAAGTGACGGCAATGGCTGGCCATCATTGGACTGATGGCGTACTGATAGAACCGGATGGGCAGTAACAGAATCTGTCGCATTAACTCGTACCTTTTGAATTCACAGCTGTCTGATCAGCTGAGGATTGATGGTACTTCTTTCTGACACGACGCCAAAGATCGTTGAGCGACGATTTTACTGAGTCGTTATCCAGTTGCGCCAAGCCTTGCCTGCCGAGAACAATGATGTCCAGGCCGGGAAGATCCTTCTGTACCCTGAAAGTTTCTCGAACCTGACGTTTTATCCGGTTGCGCTGGACCGCCAGTCTGAGATTCTTCTTGGAAAAAATAAGTCCGACCCTGGCATGACCAAGATTATTTGGTGCTGCCAGGATCAGAAAATTCCGGTGCGGAACCTTCAGCTGCACATCATCGAACACTTTGCTGTAGTCCGAAGGTCGCAACAGTCTGTGAGTCTTCGGAAATGTCAAAGCCTTCATGAGGCAGTCATCAGGTTACGCAGACAGACGTGCACGGCCTTTGGCACGACGACGGGAAAGAACCTTACGGCCGTTCGCAGTAGCCATACGGGCACGGAATCCGTGAACACGCTTGCGCTTCAGGACGCTGGGTTGAAATGTTCTTTTCATGGTGAGGGTCTCACAAATTGTCTATGGACATTGATAACTGGCTGGAAAATAGACAGCTAAAACAGGAGGCGCATTCTAGTCAGATCTGCTTGCAATTTCAATGTTTGTGAGTGGGTAGAGTGAAGTTTTTGGTATGGGTTGTAACCACCAAGGTGACTAATAGATTCAGTAAGTCTTTTTCTTAATCTCTTTAAAAGATTACATACTACTGTTATTACACAGCCTGTTTTCTGTGGAAAACCCATTTTTTTAGTTATAAATCAACGCATTGGAGCAATGACAAACCCTGTGACAGGTGCTCCTGGGGCCTGTGGACGGGAGGGTGTGGAAATGTGCATAACTCGCCAGGCCTGATCACAAGAAAGTTATGCACATTTCCACACCC
>JAWOAO010000439.1:0-6051 GCA_046498485.1 Marinobacter sp.
CCCGGGACCACCCGTAAGGTGGGGATTCAAAATTCTTTCGGATATCAGTCCCGTTTTTGCCCCCGGCAATATATCCCAGGATGGCCTTGCATACCGGATTTTTGGAAGGGTCACCATCATCTCCGACAGCTTTCAAAGCATCAGGAGCCCCTGTCCGGGCTTTTTCATACACCTTGGCCCATCCTGGATGATCAGCCATGGCAAACTGGGGATAGAGTCTCTGCAGGGCATTATCAGATGCCTCCAGGATCATTTCCTGCAAGCGGTTTCCCATGATTTCATTGCCGCCCCCCTGGAAGACCCGTGCTCCGGAAAAGGCATCACCCAGCAGTTCACGGATTTTTCCTTCAGCGGTCTGCCGGGTGGTTTCCATAGCAGACCGGGCTTCAGTACCTTCAGGGGGACCGGGAATGCCCCGTTTCTCCAGGGTGGCAGCGGCCGCTTTACAGTTGATCAGATGATGGCGCAAATCATCGACGGACCGCTTTGGAATGAAGACAAAAACTGTGGGGGATTGATTGCCTGCCTGTCGGGCATCGGCCCGTATGGCATTTTCATCGATGCCCCAGCCGTTCCTGACCCAGACACAGATCCGCTGATCCGCGTCTGCCGGCAGATCTGCATCAAACACCGGAGAGATCTCCCTGGACACCTTTGCGTTGCCCTGGGTGAGAACCAGTTTGCCCACCATTTCACCAAATTTTTTCCGGATGCGGTCATCACGTTCTGCTTCGATGCGGTGTATCTCATTGGACAAGGCAGACCGCTGGCTTAAAAACTCATCGCTCCAGGCCGCGCTTTCTTCGGTCTGGATACGGTATTCATCCCTCGCCGACGCTGGTAAACGCCCAGGAGGAGCTGATTCTGGCGTTGAACCGTGGCCATCAGGGCCTGATTCGTGCCGCTGAAGAACGTCTGCTGGCGCTGAAGGTCCCGGCCAGTCTTATCCGAAGCCTGAAAGATAGCCGTGAGGTGCGCCGGACCATGACCGTGCATGCCCCTGCCTCCGGGGTGATCGAAAGCCTCAATGTGCGGGAGGGCATGTTCATCAAGCCCGGCGACCGGGTGGTGACCATTGCCGCTCTGGATGAGGTCTGGGTTATCGGTGAGATGTTCGAGAGCCAGATCGCCGCGGTAAAACCGGGCGACCGGGTGGTGATGACGCTCGACTACATGCCCGACCGCCAGTGGCGCGGACAAGTGGACTATGTGTACCCGGAGATCAACACCGCAACACGGACGGCCCAGGTCAGGTTGCGCTTTGACAATGCCGACGGCACTTTGCGTCCGGGCATGTTCGCCCGGCTCAACATCCAGGCTGAACGGGGCGACAGGCGCATGTTGGTGCCACGGGAGTCGGTCATCCGCACCGGTCAGAGTGACCGGCTGGTGTTGGCTCTGGAGCAGGGCGCGTTCAAATCCGTCAACGTCAGCGTTGGCCGGGTAGGTGAGCAGTATGTGGAAATCCTGCAGGGGGTAAGGCCAGGCGACACCGTGGTCACCTCCGCCCAGTTTCTGATCGATTCCGAATCCAGCAAAACCTCTGATTTCCTGCGTATGTCGCCCCGATCGCCCGCGCCCGCTGCCACGGAACACTCGGGCATGAGTCATGAAGGAGGCCACTGATGATTACTGCGCTGATTTACTGGTCAATCCGCAACCGGTTTCTGGTGCTGATGGCCACGGTGTTGCTGACCGGTCTGGGCCTGTATTCCCTGAAAAACACCCCGGTGGATGCACTGCCGGACCTGTCGGATGTTCAAGTGATCATCAAGACCAGCTATCCGGGCCAGGCGCCTCAGGTGGTCGAGGATCAGGTCACCTATCCGCTGACGACGGCGATGCTGTCGGTGCCGGGGGCCCAGACGGTCCGGGGCTATTCCTTTTTTGGCGATTCCTACGTCTATGTGATCTTTGATGAAGACACCGACATGTACTGGGCCCGGTCCCGGGTACTTGAGTACCTGTCGCAGGTTGCGCCGAACCTGCCGGAGCAGGCCCGGCCGCAACTGGGCCCCGATGCCACCGGCGTGGGCTGGGTGTATCTGTACGCGCTGGTGGATCGCACCGGCCAGAACGATCTGAGCCAGCTCCGGAGCCTTCAGGACTGGTTTCTCAAGTACGAATTGCAGACAGTGCCCGGGGTCTCCGAAGTGGCAACACTGGGTGGCATGGTCAAGCAGTATCAGGTGCAGGTCAGCCCGGAAAAACTCCGCACCCTGGGGATCCCCCTGTCGCATATCGAAACTGCCATCAAACGCGGTAATCAGGAGGTGGGCGCCTCGGTGATTGAAATGGCCGAGGCCGAGTACATGGTGCGGGCCTCGGGTTATATCCAGTCACGGGAAGACCTGTTGTCGATTCCGCTGGGGCTGGACGTTAACGGTACGCCGATATTGCTGAAAGATGTGGCCAGTGTCGAGGTAGGTCCGCAGATGCGCCGTGGCATCGCCGAGCTCAATGGCGAGGGTGAGGTGGTCGGCGGCATTGTGGTGATGCGTTTCGGTGAAAACGCGCAGGAAACCATCCAGGGCGTGAAAGCGAAACTTGAGTCCTTGCAGGGCAGTCTGCCGGAAGGCGTTGAAGTGGTGACGGTCTACGACCGCTCCGGTTTGATTGAGCGGGCGGTCAACAACCTCTGGAGCAAGCTGCTGCAGGAGCTGCTGGTGGTGGGGCTGGTATGCGTGATCTTCCTGTTTCACGTGCGCTCATCACTGGTGGTCATGGTCAGTTTGCCGGTCGGCATTCTGACCGCCTTCATTGTGATGTACTGGCAGGGCATCAACGCCAACATCATGTCGTTGGGTGGTATCGCCATTGCCATCGGCACCATGATTGATGGCGCCATCGTGATGATCGAGAACATGCACAAACACATGGAACGCACGCCGCTGACCCGGGAAAACCGCTGGCAGGTGGTGGCGAAGGCTTCCGCTGAAGTGGGGCCGGCGCTGTTCTTCTCATTGCTGATTATCACGGTCAGCTTTGTGCCGGTGTTCGTGCTGGAGGCGCAGGAAGGCCGTATGTTCTCGCCGCTGGCGTACACCAAAACCTACGCCATGGCCGCCAGCGCCGCCCTGGCGGTCACCCTGGTGCCGGTGCTGATGGGCTATTTCGTCCGTGGCAAAGTGCTGGCGGAACACAAAAACCCGGTTAACCGTGCTCTGGTTGCCATCTACATGCCGCTACTCAAGGGTGTGCTGAAGTATCCGGCCAGCACCCTGCTGGCGGTGGTGCTGATCCTGGCGATCGGGCTCTGGCCTGCATCCCGTATCGGCAGCGAGTTTATTCCCCCGCTGGATGAGGGCGACCTGATGTACATGCCGACCACCTACCCGGGCATTTCCATCGGTAAAGCCCGGGAGCTGCTGCAGCAAACCGATCGGCTGATTGCCACCCTGCCAGAAGTGCAAACGGTGTTTGGCAAAGTCGGGCGAGCGGAGACAGCCACCGATCCGGCCCCGCTCACCATGATTGAGACCTTTATCCAGCTGAAGCCGAGGGACCAGTGGCGGGAGGGCATGACCACCGAGAAACTCAAAGAGGAGCTGAACAGCCTGATCCGGTTCCCCGGGGTCACTAACGCCTGGGTGATGCCCATCATCACCCGCATCGACATGCTGGCGACCGGCATCAAAACCCCCGTTGGCATCAAGGTTTCGGGCCCGGAGCTGTCGACCATCGAGGCCGTGGGCAAACAGCTTGAAACAATCCTGGCGCAGGTGCCCGGCACCGCCTCGGTCTACTCGGAGCGGGTTGCGGGCGGGCGTTATATTCAGGCCGACATCGACCGCGTCCGGGCGGCTCGCTATGGCCTGAACATTGCCGATGTGCAGCAGGTGATAGCTTCTGCGGTGGGCGGGATCAATGTCTCCCAAACCATCGAAGGGCTGGAGCGGTATCCGATCAATCTGCGTTACCCCCAGGACTACCGGGATTCGCCGGAGAAGCTCAAACAGTTGCCGATAGTAACGCCGGCCGGACAGCGAATTGCCTTGTCAGATGTGGCCGACATCCGGATTGAGGATGGGCCGCCGGCGATCAAGAGCGAAAACGCCCGGATCAATGGCTGGACCTTTGTCGATATCGAAGGTGTCGATGTGGGCACCTATGTACAGCAGGCCATGGCCGTGGTGGAGGATCAGTTGCAGTTGCCGGCCGGTTACTCGGTCGGCTGGTCCGGACAGTATGAGTACATGCTCCGGGCCAAGGAAAAGCTGACCTACGTGGTACCGCTGACCCTGGCGATCATTGTGATCCTGTTGTTCATGAACTTCCGGCGCGTTGCCGAAGTGGCGATTATCCTGGGCACACTGCCGTTCGCGCTGATTGGCGCGATCTGGTTCATGTACCTGCTGGGTTACAACTTCTCGGTGGCGGTCGGCGTCGGTTTTATTGCCCTGGCCGGTGTGGCGGTGGAGATTGGCGTCATCATGCTGGTGTACCTGAACCAGTCGTACCAGTCCATGTTGGAGAACTGCGAGGAACAGGGCCTTAGCCCGCGCCGCGAAACCCTCAGGCACGCGGTGTTGCACGGTGCCGGTTTGCGGGTTCGCCCGATCATGATGACCGGCACCTCGATTATTATCGGGCTGCTACCCATCATGCTTGGCGGCGGTACCGGTTCCGAAGTGATGGGGCGTATTGCGGCGCCCATGGTGGGCGGCATGATCAGCGCGATGTTGCTGGCACTGCTGGTGATCCCGGTGCTGTTCTACCTGTGGAAACGGGGGAGCGTTGCGACATGACCTCTGGCCCGGTGATTCAGATCAATATCTGTTGATCTAACCTCAATTTAACGTCAATTTTCAGCTGCGATTCAGTTTTATGGTCTTTACTGGGTATGAAGCAGAATTAGCTGCACATTTTAAGGAGAATCTTATGAACAGATTTAGCCGTTTAATCGCGTGTTCCGTTCTGGTGGCTGCACCCGTTCTGACGTTTGCACAGGGCAATTCTGAGCAAATGCCCCGTGGCGGCATGATGGACCAGGAACAGATGCAGCAAATGCAGGAAAACATGGCTCAAATGCAGGCCATGAGGCAGGAAATGCGCAACGCCACATCGGACGCCGAACGTCAGAAAATTCGCGAAAAGCATATGGAATCCATGCAGGAGCATATGGGCATGATGCGTGGTGGCATGATGGGCCAGGGCATGGGCCAGGGCCAAGGCATGGGTCAGGGTATGATGAACAATGGCCAGGGCATGGGTCAGGGCCAGGGTATGATGAACAATGGCCAGGGCAAGAAGCAGTCTGGCAATGGTCAGGGCAGCGGCGCGGGTGCCGCTATGGATAATGAGCAGCGTCTGGAGATGATGGAGAATCGCATGAATCAGATGCAGTTCATGATGGAACAAATGCTGGAGAACCAGGCTCAGAGCCGAAAAGAGCGCTAACAGGTATGAAATATGGGGCTCAAAAAATACCCCGGTGATGCCCTGCTCCTGGGTGTTCTGTTACTGCCAGTCATTGTAGCCGCCCCGGGCCTGCCATGGAGTGGGCAGGACTGGCTGTATTCTCTGGCGAAGCTGGTCGGGGTGTTGGCCCTGTCGGCGTTTTTGCTGGCGGGCATGTTGTCGGCCCGTATTCCCGGTACCGACGTGTGGTTTGGGGGGCTGGTACGGCTCTGGACCCTACACCGCTGGCTGGGTTTTTCGGCCTTTATGCTGGTGATGGCCCATGTGCTGTTGCTGGCGCTGGCCACCCTGCCGTCCTCCCTTGGCCTCAGTGTTGCCACCCTGTTCCCGCCCTTTCGTTATTGGGAGGTCTGGGCCGGCTGGGCAGCCTTTGTCACCCTGCTGATTTTTATAGCCCCTACCCTGGGGTTTTTTGGCACCCTGCATTATCAGCACTGGAAGCGTCTGCACCTGCTGTCGGTGCCGGCGCTGGTGCTGGCGTTGCTCCACACCCTGATGCTGTCGGCCACGGTCTGGGTGTGGTGGCTGCTGTCGGCGCTGGCGCTGTCGGCCATTGCCTGGCGTAAATTGCTGTCGCCCTGGCTGGCCAGAAAACCCTACGTTGTTGAAGGAGTTGATGCGCTCGCCCGG
>JAWOAO010000071.1:0-7257 GCA_046498485.1 Marinobacter sp.
AGTTGGCTCGGTTCGGGAACCGGGACTTGGCTCAGAGTGGCGGGGCCGCCGAACTTGGTGACGGCCAGCGCCCTGAGCGCGGCATCGTCCGTGCCTGTCGCGCCTGCGGCGCTGGCAAAGAAGCTGACACAGGCGGTCGCGCCGAGCGCGGCACCCCAGTGGGTGATGATGCGGGGATTATTCATATCCCACCTCCGTATTATTTGTTGCCAGGTTGGTTTAGCAGGGTATATCCAGTCCGTAAGGACCTTGCGGAATGTTAATAAATGCGCTTCGGCCATACCTGAGCAACGTCTCCTTTCTTTATAGCCGGTATGGTCTAAAATAATTCTTGGCAAGCAGGACATGCCTCCCATCCCCGTTGCCGAGGAAGTGTCGTGGCACCTCAAGGGAGTGAATCACCACCGCGAGTACTGGCAGTTTCTGATTGCCCGATTCTTAACCTCGGGCTGGAGACGCTCGTTCGTTCAAACGCTCCCAACCTGGAGTGGCAAGGCGCCGTATCGACAATGGAAAGCCTTGCGAAGGTGAGTGAACTTAACGTAGATATTGTCTTGACAGACCTTGACACCGTCCTTGGACAATCGTGTGTGAGGTTGCTAGGCCCGATTGAGCGAATTTCTATCATCGCGCTCATAGGCACTGCTACCGACGATCAGATCGATGCGTCAGTCCTGCAGGGGCTTAAGGGGGTGGTTCAGAAAGAGTCACCAAGCCATGTAATGGTTAAAGCAATTCTGGCGGTTCATCAGGGGGAACTGTGGCTGGACCGTCTGGTCACCGGCCGGATACTGCGGGGATTAACCGCTGCCGAGGCCAAGCCTGCAAGCATCCTGGACCGGCTGACAAAAAGAGAACAGGTTATCTACACAGCTGTTATCAGCCGTGCGGGGGCGCCTTCACGCGTGATCGCCGAGGATCTGCACATCAGTGAACATACCCTGCGAAACCATCTCACAGCCATCTATTCAAAGCTTGGTGTGTCCAGTCGGCTGGAGTTACTGGTGTTCGCGCACGATGAAACGCCATAGAAAAATAGCCATACCGGGTTTTCGGGCCAGCACCAGTGCGCCGCCTTTTGACGTCAGGATTCCAGCCTGAGACTTCTTGGTGGGCCGGGCAGAGGCCGCATCCCTGCGGTAGCGACCGGCCCCTCCCAAGCGCAGCTAGGCCGTGGTCTGGAGTTCGGTTTCCGGCGCTTCGCTGAGGAAGGTTTCGAGGGAATCATCCATCGCCTGCATCCACGGCGTATGGTGGGTCGGCGCCAGGGTTCCGGTGAGGGTTGAGCGATAGCTCTTGTTGCGATACCCGAGAATGTCCGCCTCTTTATGGTGTTCCCATTGCTTGAAAATTTCCGCCACGCCCTCGACGTCGAAGGTGGGGTAATCGGTGGGCTGCAGCAGGTCACGGATATAGGCGGCCTGGAAGTCGATGGCCTGGAACGGATTGTCGACGCCTTGTTCCTGGTTGACCCAGTGCGCGCTGTCGGCGGCCATGGCGGCTTGATCCGGCAGGGTGATCCGGTTGAGGATGACATCCCGCGCGTACCAGGCCTGGGCATCGAACATATTGAAGGTGTAGTACTGGTCTTGCATGCCCAGGAACACCAGCTTCGGGTTTTGCTCCAGGAAGATGCCCTTGTACAGGCCTTCCGGGTAGAGCCGGTTGTGGGTGTTCAGGCTCAGCTCGTCTGGCAGGAACGGGAAGTGGTGTTGATAGCCGGTGCAGAGAATGATGGCATCCACCTCCTGACTGCTGCCGTCCTTGAAGTAGGCCGTCTTGCCGACCACTTTGGTGAGCAGTGGCTTTTCGGTAAAAGAGTCAGGCCAGTCGAAGCCCATAGGCTGGCTGCGGTAGCTGAAGGTGACCGATTTCGCGCCGTATTTATGGCACTGGGTGCCGATGTCTTCAGCAGAATAGCTGCTACCGATCAGCAGCAGGTCCTTGCCGGCGAATTCGCAGGCGTCGCGAAAGTCATGGGCATGCATAACGCGGCCCGGGAACTGGTTGAGACCTTCGAAATAAGGCGCGTTAGGCGTCGAGAAGTGACCAGTGGCCACCACCACATGGTCGAACTCTTCGGTGCACAGTAGGTCTTCTTTGAGATCCCTGACGGTGACCGCAAACTTGCCGGTTTCCTCGGCATAGTCCACCCAGTGCACCGCGGTATTGAAACGGATGTACTGTCGGGCACCGCTCTTCTCGACGCGCCCCATGATGTAGTCACGGAGCACCGCCCGGGGCGGGTAGGAGGGAATGGGCCGGCCGAAATGCTCTTCGAAGCTGTAGTCGGCAAACTCCAGGCATTCTTTCGGGCCATTGGACCAGAGATAGCGATACATACTGCCGTGCACGGGTTCACCGTAGGCATCAAGGCCGGTGCGCCAGGTGTAGTTCCACATTCCGCCCAGATCACTCTGTTTTTCATAGCAGACGATCTCGGGAATGTCGGCGCCGGCGAGGCGTGCCGCTTCAAAGGCACGGAGTTGGGCAAGTCCACTGGGGCCAGCCCCAAGGATGGCGATTCGAAAGCTCATAGTGTTCCCCTGTTGTCAGGTTGGGCGTCGTCTGAACGAGCGAGAGCTTGCTCGTTCAGACGAAAAAGAGTCGTGGCAGGGCATCGCTCCGCAGATCCCTTGGAAAGGGTCCGCACAGGCGCGCGCCAGATGCAGGATTAACTGCGGGCATAAAAAACCGGAGGCTCCGTTTGCCAGGGACTACAGGCAAGTTGCTTCGGGGCGGAAAATCGTCGTGCTAGCCGTGTTGGCGGTACTGCAAGGTGTCGAAGCGTCGCCAGAAGGGGGAGCGCTCGAGGTAGTCGGGAAGGCAGCAGGTTGCTGTCTTTTTAGCTGATTCAGTAGATTAGAGCGACTACCTTAACACAGAACTGATATTATTATGGGTTTGCTGTCGCACCAGCAAGGCCGCAAGTGAAATCGGTGGTCGCCTCTAATGGCATGTCCAGATTTTGGTCAACATCCTCGCACCCTATGCACTCAAGGAGCTATCTCTTGTCCGCTCGGCTACACAGCTTTTTCCGCCCGTTACTGCAGCTGGGGCTGATCCCCCAAATCGCCATCGGTATCGTCGCCGGGATTCTTCTGGCGCTATTTTTGCCCGAAACGGCTCGATCAACCGCACTTCTTGGTCAGCTGTTCATCTCGGCCTTGACGGCAGTGGCGCCGATTCTGGTGTTTGTCCTGGTGGCGGCGGCCATTTCCGGTCACCAGAAGGGGCAGCCCACACACATTCGCGGCGTAATACTGCTCTATGTGGTGGGTACGTTGGTGGCGGCACTGGTGGCGGTGGTGGCAAGTTTTGTGTTCCCTACCGAGCTGACGCTGAACATGCCCGAAGTCAGTGGTAATCCACCGGGGAGTATTACCGAAATCCTGCAGAACCTGCTGCTCAAGGTTGTGAGCAACCCGGTCAGCGCGCTGATGGAAGCCAATTTCATCGCCATTCTTGCCTGGGCTATCGGGCTGGGGCTGATGCTGCGCCATTCGAGTGATGCCACCCTTAACGTGCTTAATGATCTGTCGGATGCGGTGTCTGGCATTGTGCGCCTGGTCATTCGCTTTGCTCCGCTGGGTATCTTTGGCCTGGTGGCGAACACTCTGGCCGATGCGGGTGTCAGTGCACTGCTCGACTATGGCCGGCTGCTCGGCGTGATCGTGGGCTGCATGCTGTTTGTGGCGCTGGTTACCAACCCGTTGATCGTGTTCCTGCAGACCCGCCAGAATCCGTACCCACTGGTCTTCACCTGTTTGCGCGGCAGTGCCATTACCGCCTTTTTTACGCGCAGCTCGGCCGCCAATATCCCGGTCAATATGGCGCTCTGCGAGCGCCTGAAGCTGGACCCGGATACCTACGCAATTTCGATTCCGCTGGGCGCGACCATCAATATGGCCGGCGCCGCCATCACCATCTCGGTGATCACCCTGGCGGCCGCGAACAGCCTGGGCATCCCGGTGGACTTCGCCACGGCACTGTTACTTTGCGTGGTCTCGGCGCTGGCCGCTTGTGGTGTCTCAGGCGTGGCCGGCGGCTCGCTGCTGCTGATTCCGTTAGCCACCAGTCTGTTCGGCATTTCCACCGAAGTGGCGATGCAGGTAGTCGCTATCGGCTTCGTCATCAGTGTGGTGCAGGATTCCACCGAAACCGCGCTGAATTCTTCCACTGATGTATTGTTCACAGCCGCAGCGTGCCGCTCTGCGGAGGCGCGCCAGGGATGATCAAGGACTGTGCTCGCAATCTCATTTTTATCGGCATGCCAGGCAGTGGCAAGAGCACCGTCGGTGTGCTGGTTGCCAAGCGGCTTGGGCTGGGATTTATCGATACCGATTTGCTGATTCAGCAAGAAGCCGGTCGTACGCTTCAGGACATTGTCGATCAGGATGGCTATCAGGCCCTGCGCCACATAGAAGAACAAGTGCTGCTAAGCCTGGAGGTTGAGGGCCAGGTGATCAGTACCGGTGGCAGTGCGGTTTATAGCGAAGCGGCGATGAGTCACCTCAAAGCTAACGGCACTGTGGTGTTTCTCGATATCGCCCTGGACCGTGTGATCAAACGGATTGGTGATCACAGTCTTCGGGGCATTTCCCGGCGGCCTGACCAGTCGCTGGCGGAGCTTTTTGAGGAGCGGTTCGCGTTGTACTCACAGTACGCGGACCTGACGGTCAAGGGCGAGGGCCTGAATCAGGACCAGGTTTGCGAAGCCGTTACTGCTGGGCTTGATGGCTGAGCAGGGGGCGACGGCGTGTGTACTTGTGGATGGTGCCGAGCCGGTCAGCGCATAGGGTCGGCAATGGGCACTTTCAGGGTGAACGTGGTGCCTTCACCCGGTTCAGAGTCCACCGTAATTTCCCCTCGGTGCTTTTCAACCACGGTTTTCACAAACGACAGGCCCAGGCCTGTGCCGCGGTTACCGGCCAGCTCACTCCGTTTTTGCCGATGATAGCGGTCAAACAGGTAAGGCAGTTCATCGGCATCAATGCCACTGCCTTCATCGGTGATGGCCAGGCAGGCCAGGTGTCCGGCACGGTAAACCTGAACATTGATGGCAGACCCGTCAGGGCTGTACTGCACAGCATTGGTCATCAGGTTGATCACCGCCCGTTCCAGCAATTCAGCGTTGCCTTTGAGCCACAGATCCTCCGTTCCCGCCACCAGCAAGCTGATCTGCTTTTCCTGCGCCTGCTCGCAGACACTGTCCCGAGCATTCTCCACGATTGCCAGCAACTCGCATTCATAAAATCGGGTTTCGGTTAACTGTTCAGCACGCGCCAGTTGCACGAATTCTTCGGCCAGGTGATAGCTGCGCCGTGCCAGCCGCCCCAGCTGTTCCAGCTGGCTGGCATCGATGTGGCTGGGGTCCCGTTTCAGTTGTTCGATCAGGGCCAGTTGCGAGACCAGCGGGGAACGGACATCGTGAGAGATAAAATCAATCGCTTCGCGATGTTGCCGCTGTTGTTCTCGCAGCTCTGAAATGTCGGAGATGTTGGCAATAATCCCGGACTGGTCGCTGTCTGGCAGCGTGAAGGGTGCCAGGTGGATCAGAAAGTCTTTGTGGTGAATCTTCAGGTCCACGGTACGGCTTTGCCGCAGGGTCAGGGTTTCAGCGACGGTTTCATGCCAGGGCGCAAGGTCGCGGGGGTCGTGGCCTTCCAGCAGGCGGGTTAGCGGCAGGCCGCTGAGGCTGGGCATGGGCTCTTTGAACCAGGCTTCAATGTGCTGGTTGGCAAAGCGAATCACGCCGAGCTCGTCGGTCACAATGATGCCGTCCGGCATGTGTTCGAAGCTGTGACGGATGAACGCCTGCATTTGCTGGAGGCCCTCGGTCGCGGTTTTTACTTTCTCGATTCGATTGGAAATGTTCTCCTGAATGCCCGGCTTGGCTTTGCGCCGAAAGCCATCTTCCAGTTTGAGTTTCTGCAGGTAGAGCTGGATGACTTCCCGGCTGAGATCATCCGGCAGAGTGAGGCCAAGCACATACCCGGAGCCGCCACGCACAAGCCGTATCCAGCTTTGGTTGCCCTGGTGAAACCATTGGCCTGTTGTGCTGAGCTCCGGGGCATCGCTGAGCGTCATGTTACGCACCGCCAGCAAATCTTTACCCTCTGCCAGCAACCAGCCCTGGGGTTGCAGCAGAGCGCGCAGGTGTTCCATGAGCTGCATCGGATGGCGGCGACAGGGTTCTGGTAACGACAGTTGGGGTGTTCTGGCCATGCCGTCCAGTTGACGGTTAAGAAAGCGATTGGTCATGGCGAGGCGCAGACCGCTGGCAACCGGGAAGGCAACCATGGGCAGTAGCACGGCGTTAGCCGCCGACAAGTGAACGTGAAAGCTGCGCAGGGCGATGACATAGAGGCACAACACCAGCAGGAAGCTGCCCCCGCAAGCGCCGAAGGTCATGGCTGGCTTCAGTCGAGGTAAGGTGTTGGCCAGGATCAGCAGTATTGCCAGTGCCAGCGCCAGCGAAAGCCACTGGGGGGCAGGGGCTATCAGCAAGGATTGGCGGCTGGCGGAAAACACGTTGGCGTGAAATTCTACGCCGCTCATAGGGCGGCTGAGCCCGGAGAACGGCGTGCTTAACACATCACGAAAACCCGCGGCGGTTGCGCCGATGAACACCGTCTTGCCGGCAAACAACGCCGGTGCCGCCGGTTGGCGCAGCACCTCCGCGTAGGAGTATGCCGGCAGGGTGTCTGCGCCACCGGCCAGTGGCACCCGCCTGAACTGGCTTCGCACATTGGTGTAAGCGGGAGCTTCCTGGCCAACGAAGGGCGGCGCAGTCTGATCCTGCGCGGCAAGTGCGAGTGTGGGCCAGCGCTGATGGCCAAGGCTGTTGTACAGATACAGGCCGCGGGCAACGCCGTCTTGGTCCAGCTCTACGTGGACATGCCCGAGTGCCGTGGCGGCCTTCGCCAGCGGTGGGGCCGGCAGCTGTTCGCGCATCAGTTGCCGGTCGGTGGCGGGTGCGTAATGGATCGGCAATACCACGCGGCCATGGCGCGCCATGGCATCTGCAAGGGCCTGGTCGTTGCGGGTCGTCTCCGGGAACAGGATGTCGAAAACAAGAGTGTGTGCTCCGGCTTCGGTCAGCTGGTCGATCAGGCGAGCGTGAAGGTTTCGGTCCCAGGGCCAGCTGCCCAGCACATCGAGACTGTGTTCATCGATAGTGACCAGGGCAACATTGTGAGCAATCGGTGCCGGCCAGGTGGTGATGACTTTGTCGTAGAGCCAGGCGTCGACCCG
>JAWOAO010000078.1:0-2553 GCA_046498485.1 Marinobacter sp.
ATAGTGGACTGTTCCAGCATCGACCTCAGTCGTGGCCTTTTTCCAGTCGACCCTCTCTGTACCGATCCTCATTTCGTTGGCAAAGCCCGGTTGCGTTCTCTTGAAGAGTAGCTAATTTTAAGTAAACAGGCATGGACAGAAGGTTACCAATTCAGACGGCGCTGCAGCACTACGCCAAAAATCGAGGCGCTGAATGCCCTGAAGGAGGATCAGAGAATGGATCTCAGACCCCTGCTCGCCGAGAACGCGGCAAAAATTCTCTTCGTCATTGCCGACGGCCTTGGCGGGATTGGCCGTGAAGGCCGGGGCACGGAACTGGAGGCCGCCCGGACACCCCATCTGGATCAACTGGCGAGTCAGGGCACTACAGGGCTGACCTACCCGGTGGCACCCGGCATTACACCCGGCAGCGGACCCGGCCATCTGGCGCTTTTTGGCTATGATCCGGTGCAGCACAACATTGGACGAGGTGTTCTCACCGCACTCGGCATCGACTTCGACCTGAAGCCGGGCGATGTTGCGGCCCGCGGCAATTTCTGCACCCTGAACACCGACGGCAAGGTGACCGACCGACGGGCCGGCCGCATCGATTCCCGGGAAGCTGCCCGGCTGGTGCGGATGCTCAAGGAGATTCATCTCGACGACGTGACGGTTTGCGTGGAACCGGTCAAGGAGCACCGTTTTTTGCTGGTGTTGCGGAGTAAAAAACAGACACTGGGCGCTCAGTTAGACAATACGGATCCCCAGCAAACGGGAGTGCCGCCCCGTGAACCCCGGGCCCGGGACGAACACTCGCAAAACACCGCCGGCGTGGTGAGCGAGTTCCTGACCCAGGCCCGGCAAATTCTGGCAAAGGAAGAAGCGGCCAACATGGTGCTGCTACGGGGTTTCGGGCAGTTGCCCCGGCTCGGGTCGTTCAGAGAAAGCTATGGGCTCAATGGCTGCGCCCTGGCGGGCTATCCGATGTACCGGGGCATCGCCCGGCTGCTGGGTATGAAGGTTGTGGACTGCGGACCCGATCTGGACAGCGAAATCGATGCGCTGCAGGCGGTCTGGTCGCACCACGATTTTCTGTTTTTGCATTTCAAGGATACCGACAGTCGGGGCGAGGACGGCGACTTCGACGCCAAGGTGGCCGCCATTGAGGAACTGGACCGGGCCATTCCCCGGATAATCGAACTGCAACCGGATGTCATTGTGGTGACGGGCGATCATAGCACCCCCAGCGCACTGGCCAGCCACAGCTGGCATCCGGTGCCGGTGCTGATCCGCGCGAACAGCTGCCGGGTGGACGACGTCGAGGTCTTCGGTGAAACCGCCTGCGCCGGCGGGGGCCTCGGCCACTTGCCGGCAAAACATCTTATGACCCTCGCGCTGGCCCATGCCGGCCGTCTGCGAAAATTCGGGGCTTGAGGGGTAACCTTGTACCGGGCATCAGAGGAACGATCCATTGGATTCAACAGGCGAAAATGGAAGCAACGCCCCCGACAAACACCCTTGGCATGCTGCCGACATTGAGGACATCCTGAAGGAACTGGACGTCCGGAAGGACAGTGGCTTGACCGACGACGAGGCGCAGGCGCGGTTGAAGCGCTACGGGCCAAACCAGCTGCGGGTGTCGGAAAGCCGGCCCTGGTGGCGAATTCTTCTGGGGCAATTTCACAGCATCGTCATCTATCTGCTGGGTGGGGCCGCCGTTCTCGCGTTTGCCACCGGCCGCCTGCCGGAGGGTTTCGCAGTCCTGGCAGTGCTGCTGGTCAATACCGCTATCGGCTTTTTCAGCGAATGGAAGGCGGTACGCTCCATGGCCGCCCTGCGCCGGTTGGGAGAGCACAAGACCCGAGTCCGGCGCGAAGGCCGTGAGCGGGAGATGGCCGCCACGGAAATCGTGCCCGGAGATATCGTCGTGCTGGAAGCCGGTGACCTCGTGCCTGCCGATTTGCGGTTGCTGGAAGCCGAGCACCTGAGGGTCAACGAAGCACCGCTTACCGGTGAGTCCGTTCCGGTGAGCAAATTAACCGACGCTTTGCCAGCGGATACCGACCTTGCCGATCGCACCAACATGCTCTTCAAGGGCACCAGCATCGCTGACGGTACCGCGCTGGGCGCCGTAGCTGCCACCGGCTCGAAGACCGAACTGGGCCGGGTGTCGGCGCTTGCGGAATCGGCCGAGGGAACCGTTACACCTTTGCAGCAGCGGCTGGATCAACTGGGACGCCGCCTCGCCATATTGACTATTTTTATTGCCATCGTGGTCGCCGCAGTGGGTTTGCTGGTGCAGGAACAGGAGGTCGCACTGGTGATCGAGACGGCACTGGCCCTCGGGGTGGCGGCCATTCCTGAAGGCCTGCCTATTGTTGCCACCATTGCCCTCGCCCGCGGCATGTACCTGATGGCCGCCCGCAATGCTCTGGTAAACCAGCTCACAGCGGTGGAAACCCTGGGGGCAACCCGGGTGATCTTTTCGGACAAGACCGGCACCTTGACGGAAAACCGGATGCGGCTGCAGAAAATCATCACCCCCACCGGCGAGCTTGTGCTTGGGGAAACCGG
>JAWOAO010000449.1:0-4498 GCA_046498485.1 Marinobacter sp.
TGGCCGGCGACCTGATCATCAAACTGGGTGACAAACCGGTCAAGGGCATGTCGCTTGAAGAAGCCATCAAACTCATGCGCGGCAAACCCGGCACTGTGATCACCCTCACCATCATGCGTGATGGTGAAGTTGGCCCCATCGAGATTGACGTAACCCGTGACGTTATCAAGGTGACCAGCATCAAGTCCCGGATGCTTGAAAATGGCTACGGCTACGTGCGCATTACCCAGTTCCAGGCCGAAACCGGGCCTCAATTCCGGCTCGCCCTGACCGCACTGGAAGAAGAGCATGGTAGTGACCTTGACGGTCTGGTTATCGATGTCCGAAACAATCCGGGGGGCGTTTTGCAGGCGTCTGTTGAAACCGCCGATGCCTTGTTGGACGAGGGCCTGATTGTCTACACCGAAGGCCGGATTCAGAGTTCACGCCTGCGCTTCAGCGCCAAGGCCGGCGATATTATGGCAGGCACGCCGATTGTGGTGCTGATCAACGGCGGTTCCGCTTCGGCCTCTGAAATTCTTGCCGGTGCGCTACAGGATCATGGTCGTGCGGTCATCATGGGCACCCAGTCGTTCGGTAAAGGCAGCGTACAGACTGTTATTCCGCTGGATGAGACCCACGCCATCAAGATGACCACAGCCCGCTATTTCACCCCCGACGGCCGCTCCATCCAGGCCACCGGCATCAAACCTGACATTGAGGTACGGCCGGCGGAACTGACCGAGCTTGATGGCCAGCCGTTCTTCACCGAGGCCGACCTGAGCGGGCACCTGCTGGGTGATAACGAAGAAAACGGCGATGGCGAGCCGCAACCGGACAGCGAAACCGAAGCCGCTGCCGCAGAGCGCGACTACCAGCTGCGCTCTGCCCTGAACCTGCTTAAAGGCATGAACATTCTCAACCGCAAAGAGCAGGGCAAGACTCAGTGAATCTGTTGCAAACCATAGCGCTACTGGCTGGCCTTAGCGCCAGTCAGGCCGTGCTGTCCGCGCCACCGGACAATGCACCGTTCCCACCGACCATTGCCATCATCATTGATGACATGGGCCACAATCGTCATGAAGGTGAGCGCCTGGCGCAGATGGATCAGCCGCTGACGCTGGCATTCCTGCCCTACCTGAGACACAGCGCTGCTCTGGCCAAGCTGGCTTACCAGCAGAACAAAGAAATCATGCTGCACGCACCCATGGCCAATACCCGCAACTTTGGTCTTGGCGCGGGCGGACTGACGCCAGACATGGATCAAGCCACCCTGACCCGGACACTCAGGCGCTCTCTGCAGTCAATCCCTCATGTCAGCGGCGTCAACAACCACATGGGCAGCCTGCTCACCCAGCAGCTCCAGGCCATGGACTGGGTAATGCAGGAACTGAACCGCTACCCGGTCTATTTTGTCGACAGCCGCACCATCGCCAGCTCCATTGCCGGCAGCGTCGCGACTGCCCATCAGATCCCGAGCCTGACCCGCGATGTGTTTCTGGACCATGAGCAAACCGAAGAGTTTGTTGATCAGCAGTTCCAGCTGCTGATCAAGACCGCCAAAGAAAACGGCACCGCCATCGGCATTGGCCATCCACACAAGGTCACCGTGGACTATCTGATAAAGCATCTGCCCGAGCTGGATGAACAGGGCATCGCCATCGCCACCATCAGTGGCATCTGGACCATGCGTAATGGCAATCAGGAGATGTTTGCGGAAGGGGAAAAGCAGCCTGTGACGCTATCCATCGCTAAAAGTGATAAAGACTAGGTTTTTGGCCACGGAATCCACGGAATCCACGGAAAAAAGCAAAAGATAAGGACTGTTTTGCCACGAAATCCACGAAAGAACACGAAATTAAAAACAAAGATATTTTAGTTTTTCAGTCATTAATCTTCGTTCGTGTTCTTTCGTGGATTTCGTGGCAAAAAATCTTTTGATCCCTTCTTTTTTCCGTGTTTTGCCGTGGATTCCGTGGCAAAAAAAGTCTTTTCAATCCCGAACTTCTATACCCTGAGCCTTCATAAAGGCCTTGGCTTCGGGAATGCTGTGCTGGCTGAAGTGGAAGATAGACGCCGCCAGCACGGCATCGGCACCGCCCAGGGTAACGCCGTCCGCCAGATGCTGAAGCTCACCAACGCCACCTGAGGCAATCACCGGCACCGCAACCGCATCACTGATGGCGCGGGTCAGCCCCAGATCAAAACCGATCTTGGTACCGTCGCGGTCCATGCTGGTCAGCAGCAACTCACCGGCCCCCATCTCCACCATCTTCCGGGCCCAGTCAACCGCATCCAGGCCGGTCGGTTTGCGACCGCCGTGGGTGAAGATTTCCCAGCGCGGCGCTTCACCTTCAGCACTGACGCTCTTGGCATCGATCGCCACCACAATGCACTGGCTGCCAAAACGATCCGCCGCCTCGCGCACAAACTCCGGATTGAACACCGCCGCGGTATTGATCGCCACCTTGTCGGCACCGGCATTCAGCAGCTTGCGGATATCGTCGACGGTGCGAACGCCGCCGCCAACGGTCAGCGGAATGAACACTTCCGACGCCATCCGCTCCACAGTTTCGTAGGTGGTGTCACGGCTTTCGTGACTGGCAGTGATGTCCAGAAAGGTGATTTCATCGGCACCCTCCTCGTTGTAGCGGCGTGCCACTTCTACCGGGTCGCCGGCATCACGGATATCAACAAAGTTGACGCCTTTGACCACGCGGCCTTTATCGACGTCGAGGCAGGGAATGATGCGTTTTGCCAGTGCCATAATACGACCTCAGTCTCTCAGGCTGTCGCAGAAAGCCTGAGCTTCAGCGACGTCCAGGGTGCCCTCATAGATGGCACGGCCGGTGATGGCACCGATCACGCCTTTGTCGGCCACCTTTGCCAGACGCTTGAGGTCATCCATGTTGGTGACGCCGCCCGACGCAATCACCGGAATGCCGCCCTCTTTCGCCAGCTTCGCCGTGGCTTCCACGTTAACGCCCTGCATCATGCCGTCACGGGCGATGTCGGTGTAAACGATGGCTTCAACGCCGTCGTTGGCAAAGCGCTTGGCCAGATCAACGGCCCTGACTTCAGACACTTCCGCCCAGCCATCCGTCGCGACGAGACCGTCTTTGGCGTCCAGACCAACGATGATGTGGCCAGGAAACCGTTTGCACATTTCGGTCACAAATTCCGGCTCTTTAACCGCCTTGGTACCGATAATCACCCAGCGCACACCAGCCCTGAGATAGGCTTCAATCGTTTCTGCAGAGCGGATGCCACCACCAATCTGAATCGGCAGGTTCGGATATTTTACCGCGATGGATTTTACGATCTCGCCGTTAACGGGCTCGCCGGCGAAGGCACCGTTCAGGTCAACCAGATGCAGGCGACGGGCACCGGCATTGATCCATTTGGTGGCCATGTCCAGCGGATCGTCGCCGAATACCGTGGAGTCTTCCATACGGCCCTGGCGCAGGCGTACACATTTTCCGTCTTTCAGATCAATGGCGGGAATAATCAGCATGTTCCGCTCCAGTTGGTAAAGTTTTCCAGCAACTGCAGCCCTGCCCTGGCACTTTTCTCCGGGTGGAACTGCACTGCGAATATATTATCTCGGGCTACTGCAGCGGCCAGATCAACCCCGTAACGGGTGCGGCCGGCCATGTCGGCATTACCCTCGGCTTCAGCAAAATAACTGTGCACGAAATAAAAGCGATCGCCATCCGGGATGTTATGCCACAACGGATGTTTCATCGTCTGGTAGACCTGATTCCACCCCATGTGCGGCACTTTCAGGCGCTCGCCATTTTCGGTGAGGCTGTCTCCGAAGTAGCGGACCTCCGACGGGAACAGGCCGATACCCTCCACGCCACCGTTTTCCTCACTGCGGGCCATCAGCGCCTGCATGCCAACGCAGATGCCGAGAAAGGGACGGTCCCGGGAAACTTCTTTGACAAGGTCAACCACGCCCAAACGATGCATTTCGGCCATGCAATCACGGATAGCCCCCACGCCTGGCAGGATCACCCGGTCGGCTTCGCGAATCTGGTCGGCGTTGTCGGTGACCAGCACGGTGCAATCCGGGGCCACGTGCTCTACCGCCTTGCGGGCAGAATGCAGGTTGCCCATGCCGTAGTCGATGATGGCGACGGTCTTCATGGTGTTGTCAGATTCCTGTCGGTGACCGGTTACAGAGCGCCTTTGGTGGACGGGGTAATGCCCGCCATACGCTCGTCCATGGTAATCGCCATGCGCAAGGCACGGCCGAAGGCTTTGAACACGGTTTCAATCTGGTGATGGGTGTTTTTGCCCTTCAGATTGTCGATGTGCAAGGTCACCATGGCGTGGTTGACGAAGCCGTGAAAGAATTCCTCGAACAGATCCACGTCGAATCCGCCCACAGAGCCCCGGGTATAGGGTACGTTCATACACAGGCCGGGGCGGCCGGAGAGGTCGATGACCACCCGGGACAGCGCTTCATCCAGCGGCACATAGGCGTGGCCATAGCGGACAATGCCTTTCTTGTCGC
>JAWOAO010000167.1:0-11199 GCA_046498485.1 Marinobacter sp.
CTGAAATCCCTGTTCATCGATTATTTGCTCCAATTCCTCCCGCTCCACCAAAATATAATGGCTGTGCTCCTGGATCTTCTGGGTCAGCTGCAGTTCATTCGTGCTGTCCTGCCTCAGGTCCCAGTTTGCCTGCTCCCTGCGCTGCGCCCTGGATCTGGCCCGGGAACGAAACACAAACCCCATGACCAACAGCAAAACGCCCAGTGCCACGGCAGCATAGACCGCATTCCTGTAAGAGGCTGCGCTGGAGGCGCTGAAGTCCTGAGCCATGAGAATCTCCCCGGTCTGAACATTGCCCAGCCTGAGATGCACCTTGAACTCCTCTTGCATAGGCCAGCCGTTCTTTTGAACGATCTCCCCGAAAAGAATCCCTTCCACGCCCTTGATCTGGCCGGGCTCCACCCTCTGCTCTGGACTGACCAGGTCGGACACCTGAAATCCCTGTTCATCGATTATTTGCTCCAATTCCTCCCGCTCCACCAAAATATAATGGCTGTGCTCCTGGATCTTCTGGGTCAGAAGCCGGGACAGGCTGCCATCATCCCCCTCAATCTCGGAAATGGCCAGGGACCTGACATGCACATCCTGGGGCAAAGCCTGGACTACCTTTTGCGCTACCTCCTGCTTGACCTCCTCGGACAGATCCTTGCTCCAGGCCGTATCCGCAACCAGCACCACCAAAAAGGCACAAAACAATATTTGCAAAATACGCATAACACTCCCCCCAAAAAACTCGACTCCAAGCCCTTTACTGCTGCCTGTAATCAAGGACGATCCCGGCTAATGATTTTATGCATCAGGCCCTAAAGACAAAAAAACCTAGTTGGCACGCCTGACAAAATGGATGTGGCCGACAATTCTACCGAACTGTATTTTGTCCCCCTGCCCGATATCTACCGCCCTGTATGGTTCCAGGTCCTGATCATTCAGCCGCGTGGCTGAACTGGAACCAAGGTCCAGCAACTGAACCCTGTTACCCTGGAACAAGAGCTTGGCATGTTGTCCTGCCACGCTGTCATCTTTTAAAACCAGTGCATTGGCCTTGTTCGAACCTATGTCCAACTCCTTGAGGACCATGAAATATTGGCAATTGTTTGAATTTCCACCCAGCCTCCGCAGACAGACAGCACTGATGGGCAGGTCCTTCATTTCCTGCTTGATCCCGGTCACGGTGTGGTGAGGTGTACCCGTGCTCTGTCTGCTCAGCTGCAAATCTCTGAGCCGCCCTTTCAAACGGGATAAGTCCCTGAACTCCTCGTACTTAAAGCAATAAACCCCTCCCAAGTTAATTACCTGGTTGTTGCGCAGTTCTGCTTCCTGCTTGTTGATACAGGACCTGTCTATCCAGGTGCCGTTGGTGCTGTGGTCTTTGAGCAAGCAGGCATCGCCCGAAATCTGCAGACTCAGATGCTTGCGGCTCACAAAGCCTGTCTGCTGATTTTGCCCTGTATAGTCTTCAGGCATACAGGTCACATCCACCCCGGTATCTCTGCCTATGTTCAGGTCAGTGCGAAAATGCAGGTATAATCTGGAGCAGATATCCCCGTTTGAGTATCTAAGAATCAACCAGGCCGCATGCACTCCGGTGTCCATCTTCTTTTGGGGTTTTTTATCAGCTTGCGTATATAAGGCTGTATAAGATTGCCAATAAAGCCTCGTGGACTCCGGGCACCAGCGCATGGACAGCTTGCGCCATTCACCGCTTTTGAAGCTTTTTCCTGCAGATTCTGCACTGCTGTGCTCTTCTGAATTGATATTCACGTGAATATCTCCGGTGTTGTCCACGCCGTAGGCTTCACTGGAAATATCCCTGGAAGCGTTAATATATATTGACTGCGGTTTGTGCTTGTCCTTCTGGACTTTGATAATAAAGTTGCTGGCCTCAAAGACATTGACTTCATCCTGGCTATTCCAGCAAATCACATACAGCTTTACAGATAAGATTCCACTTTCCACAGGTTTGATGTTGATATTCACAGGAACTGCTGAATCTTTACTTATGTTGTGCTTTGTTTCTTTTTTGGCTATGGGCTCAAAATATTCACACTCTATATTAACTTCCAACGTATTGATTTTATCTCCGGTATTGTTATGGATTTGAAGACTGAGCACTCCGGCAGCATTCTGTTCATAAGTATACTCCTGCACAAAAGCCTGAATCCAAGCATTATACTGTTCTGTATCCCGGTATTGTGATTGACCGATCAAAAAACCGCATTCAGGGCAATAAACTATTGCTTCCTCCTGGCTGAACTCTGAAGCACAGTAAGGACATGCAACTGTCTGTCCGCTCTGTTCCCCGGTAATCAATTTATGCGGTGCCTGATAAGTGCTCATGGCTATGCTTCCAGTGCATTTGCAATTGGTTTAGACTCTTGATTGATTATCTCCAACGAGGGCCTTTGTGGTTCATGAGTTTCTTGTTTTTTTATGACCCCTGTGTTTTGGAAGAAGATACACGGGCAAGCAGGGTATCAGGAGCAACTCACTGCCATAGCTATAAGAGAAAGGACTTATTTTTTCCAGCGAAACCATCTTCTCCATTCCCTCTCCAGCAGATACTATCACGATGCTATCTGGTGGACGACAAAGGCGTTCAGATTACCGATACTTTGGTGTCAGACGCGACTATCCGTAACCAGGATCTTCGTTTCCTGCCGCTGGAGAATACCACCAGTGCGGACTGGTTCCGCCAGCAGTACCTGCGCCAGGCCCTTGCCCAGCCGGACAACCTGCACGTCACTACACCCTATCTTTGCGTCACCGGTGCCTACATGTGCGTGACGCTGTCACTGGCTTATCAATGCCAGGGCCGGCTGAAAGTGCTGTGCTGCGATATTCTCGCCAACACCGATCAGACACCGTAAACAACCGAAATCACCGCCACAGTCAGTAACCCGATGAACAGATTCATCGGCAACCCTACCCGCACGAAATCGCCAAAGCGATAACCCCCCGGCCCGAACACCATCATATTGGTCTGGTAGCCAAGCGGTGTCGCAAAGCTGGCCGAAGCCGCCATCATCACCGCGATAATAAAGGGTTCGGCGTTCACGCCCATGGCCGTTGTCAGCGATAACACCACCGGCAGAATCAGCACAGCTGCCGCGTTGTTGGTGATGACCTCGGTCAGCACCGATACCACCAGATACACCAGCAACAGCGCCAGCAGGGTGTTGCCGTTACTCAGACTGAACACCGCGCCGGCCAGATAGCTGGCCGCGCCCGTCTGCTCCAGCGCACCGCCCAACGCAAACGACGCGGCAATGGTCAGAACCACCGGAACATCGACCGATTTTTGCGCCTGGCCAACAGAGCAGCAGCCCGACAGGATCATCAGAAACGCGCCCACCAGAGCCGCATTGAGCATGGTCATGACACCGCAGGCGGCCAGACCGACCAGCACCAACAGAATACCCCAGGACAACCAGGCCCGGTCGTGGCGTGGCGCTTCCGTTTCCAGATCGTTGATTAACAGAAAATCCTTGTTGTACCGTTGCCGGCTGACGAACGCAGGGCGAGCTTCCAGTAACAGAACGTCGCCGGGTTTCAGGCGAATGTTGCCCAGGTTACCCGGCACCCTCTCGCCCCCGCGGGCAACCGCCAGCACAACGGCACCGTAACGGTCACGAAAACGGGCATCCCGTATGGTCTGACCGAGCACATCAGACTGGGGCGACAGGACCGCCTCCACCAGGCAGCGCTCGGCCCGGACCTTGCTCAACGAGGGTTCGTCATCGTGCACCGAAGGCACAATGCCGTTGATTCTGAGCAAATCGGAAATGGCCTGGGTGTCGCCCGCAAACACCAGCCGGTCACCACTGCGCAAACGTTCCTCCGACGGCACCGCCGTGACCACGCTGCCATCCCGCTCGATTTCAACCAGATAGAGTTTGTCCAGTTCCCGCAGCCCGGCTTCCCCCACGGTTTTGCCCACCAGCGGCCCTTCGAAAGCCACGGCGACCTCCAGAGTAAACTCTTTAACCGAGCCAAACTTCTGCAGATCTTTGCGGTCCGGCAAAAAGCGCGGTAAAAACAACAGCATCACCGAGATACCGATGATCGCCACCGGCAATCCGACCTGGGTAATGGCGAAAATGGAAAAGCCTGGGTTGCCGGTCAACTGCTGATACTGGCCGTTAACCACCAGGTTGGTGCTGGTGCCAATCAACGTCAGCGTACCGCCAAGAATGGCAGAATAACTGAGCGGGATCATCAGCTTGGAGGGGGCAACCCCGATTTTCCGGGACCAGGCCAGCACCGCCGGAATCATCGTGGCCACAACCGGCGTATTGTTCAGAAAGCCGCTCAACAGGGTGACCGGCAGGGCCATGCGGGCCTGGGCGCCGCGCACCGTTTTCGGACTGCCGAGAACATGACGCACCAGCAGGTCGACGCCGCCGGAATGATGCACTCCGGCGGCGACCACAAAGAGCGCAACAACCGTAATCAAACCCGAGTTGCTGAAACCGACCAGCGCCTGTTCAGGCCCGATGATGCCACTGGCACTGAGCACCACCAGCGCCGCCATCATCACCAGATGGGGCGCAAAGCGACCTGAGCTCATCAGCACCAGGGCGGCCACCGCCAACCCCAGAGAAAACCATCCTTGCCAGTCCATAACGCGGTTTTTCCGGTTTAGAAACAGGCAGGATAGCGAGCATTTTCAATTCTGAGAAAGAATAAAGAATGATCTTTATAGCACTAAAATGAATATCAACCCGCCACGTCCGCCATATTGCCGTACGCCTCGAGCCAGACCCGACGGTCAGACGCGCGCTTTTTGCCGAGCAGCATGTCCATACACTCATCGGTGTCGTCACCCTCTTCCAGCGTGAGCATCACCAAACGGCGGGTATCCGGAGCCATGGTGGTTTCCCGCAGCTGCAGTGGGTTCATCTCACCCAGGCCCTTGAAGCGGGTAACCTGGGTTTTGCCCCTGCGATTTTCGGCCGCCAGACGATCGAGAATGCCCTGCCGTTCATGCTCATCCAGGGCGTAAAAAGTTTCTTTGCCCAGATCCACCCGATACAGCGGCGGCATGGCCACAAACACGTGACCGGCAGTCACCAGCGGCCGGAAATGTTTGACGAACAGCGCGCACAGCAAGGTGGCGATGTGCAGCCCATCGGAGTCCGCATCGGCCAGGATGCAAACCTTGTTGTAGCGCAGCCCGGTCAGATCGTCGGAACTGGGATCAACACCAATGGCCACGGCAATGTCATGCACTTCCTGTGACGCCAGAATGTCACTGGAATCCACCTCCCAGGTATTCAGAATCTTGCCCCGCAGCGGCATTACCGCCTGAAACTCCCGATCCCGGGCCTGCTTGGCGGAACCGCCTGCAGAGTCCCCTTCCACCAGGAACAGCTCAGAGCGGCTGGTATCCGAGCCCGAACAGTCCGCCAGCTTACCCGGCAGCGCCGGACCCGAGGTCACCCGTTTGCGGGCCACTTTTTTACTGGCCTTCAGGCGACGTTGGGCGTTGTTGATAAACAGCTCGGCCAGGGTCTCGGCAATGTCGGTGTGCTGGTTCAGCCACAGACTGAAGGCATCCTTGACCACACCGGAAACAAACGCCGCGGCCTCACGCGACGACAACCGCTCTTTGGTCTGGCCGGAAAACTGGGGCTCCTGCATCTTGAACGACAGCACATAAGCCACCCGTTCCCAGATATCGTCAGGTGACAGCTTGACGCCCCGCGGCAGCAGACTACGGAATTCACAGAACTCGCGCATGGCTTCCAGCAGCCCGGTACGCAGACCGTTAACGTGGGTGCCGCCCTGGGCGGTAGGAATCAGGTTAACGTAGCTTTCCATCACCGCATCGCCGCCCTCGGGCAGCCACTGGATCGCCCAGTCTACCGTTTCCTTATTGCCTGAGAAGCTACCGATAAAGGGTTCCAGCGGAACCGCTTCGATGTCTGCCAGCGCCGTACGCAAGTAATCGCGCAGGCCGTCCTCGTACAGCCATTCGTCTTTCTCGCCGGTTTTTTCCTGCAGGAAGGTCACCGTCAGGCCCGGACAGAGCACCGCCTTGGCGCGCAGGTTATGACGCAGACGACTGACCGAGAAATTCGGGCTGTCGAAATAACTGGTGTCCGGGGTGAACTTCAGGCGGGTACCGGTGTTGCGCTTGCCGACGGTGTCGATCACCTCAAGCTCGGAGACCTTGTCGCCGTTGGCGAACGTCATCCGGTGCACCTGGCCATCGCGCTTGATGGTGATTTCCAGATGGGTCGACAGGGCGTTGACCACCGAAACACCGACGCCGTGCAGGCCGCCGGAGAAGTTGTAGTTACCCTGAGAGAACTTACCGCCCGCGTGCAGCCGGGTCAGAATCAGCTCGACACCTGAGACGCCTTCCTCTTTGTGCAGGTCTACCGGCATGCCCCGGCCGTCGTCTTCGACGCTCAGGGAATTGTCACTGTGCAGGATCACATCAATTCTGCGGGCGTGGCCAGCGAGCGCCTCATCAACGCTGTTGTCGATGACCTCCTGAGCCAGGTGGTTCGGTCGTGAGGTGTCCGTATACATGCCCGGGCGCTTGCGCACCGGGTCGAGACCACTCAGGACTTCAATGGCATCGGCGTTGTAAAGTTGCTCGCTCATAGGAATGGCATGGCTCCGCAATGGGTCGTAAAAGCTGGGCCATAGCTTAGGGATTCAGGCCGAAAGATCAACGGTTGATTTGTGGTGGCGCCAAGTGACTTCAGTTTGCCACGGCTTTCACCATGGGCTGCTCAGTAAGCCCTGAAATTTCAAGACGCTGCCAGCCCTCATCGGCCACTGCCAGAACCACGCAGGGCGAGGTAATCACCTGCGCCACCATCATGCCGGGCGCCGGCTGGGTGACGGTCATGACAAGCTTGAGGGTTTTGTTCTCTCTGGAGGCCGAATCCAGCCCCACGCTGTAACCGGCCGTGGGCTTTTGCCCCAGGGTCACGATCACCAACGCTTCTTCATCCAGATTGACCTGGCGGATAACGCCGGTGGCGATGTTCTGACCAACCACATCCAGCAGTGCCTCCCGCTCGGCACTGGAGCGGGCGTGGCTCACGCCGGGACCGGTCAGGCCGCAGTAGGCCGACTGGGTAACCTGGCGCACTTGCGGCGCGCCTTCCGCACCACCACCGGTGGCGCTGCAGGCTGTCAGCAGGACAGCTGCGCTGATCGCAGCGGCAAAACCCTGTATAACGCGGTAACTCATTGTATTGTCCTGGGTCGGTGATCACCCGGAGCGCTGGCACGCCCCTGCGTGAGCAAACGGTAACCCCGGAAGCCTGGCCTGGGCAAGACGTCCGGAGTGGTCGCTGAAATGGTGGGGCGGGTAAAGCTGGTGGTCATGCGAATATCGGAGAGGGTCTGGCCCTCTTCAATCGTGATCACTTCCCGTAAACCGGAAATCGGGTACTCGGCGCAAGCCTCGCCGGGCTGGCAGATAATACCATCGCCGTCGATGTCGGTGCCCGCCACCAGGTAATAATTGCCGGGACTAACCTCGTTCAACCCGCGCGGCTCTTCGCCGTCGTCGGCCTCGAAACGGAATTCGTAACGGCCGTTGACGGCTTCCACGGCAACCTGGGCTTCGGCCCAATAAAAACCCTCGTCATCGGGTGTGGTGTCGACCAGTATGACGAAATGGGCGCCGGCGTTGCGGGCCTGTTCGTCGCTGATCAGTTGGGCGATAACGGGTATTGTTACAGCCCGCCCATTCTGATCAGAATCGTAGGTCACCACGATCTCACCACGGTACGGCGTGTCTGGCTCAATCATCGATTCTATAAGAGAAATAGTTAATGCGTAGTCGAGGCCCTGAGAGTCTGGCGGAGTGACTTCAACCCAGTCCGGCGCTTCGGTGACCACAACATTTGACACCTCACCACCACCAATACGGCTGAGAACGACCGTTTCACTGGTCTTGCCCTCGTTGCTCAGAGACACCAGTGAGGGCGAAGGTGACAGAATCGTGACGCTCAGCTCAAGGTTTGCCTGAAGCGCTTGTGCTGCATCCAGAATGCCGTAGCCCAGCTGATCGTTCCGGCTCCCCGGATAGTCGGTAAGCTGGCCATCCACCAGCAGTGCCTGAACATTCTGATAGGTTAAATCAATTTTTTGCGCTTTGATCAGGGCCATGACGGCGGAGACGTGCGGCGCAGCCATAGAGGTACCCTGCAAGCCCGTGTAGCTGGCCTCAAACTCGTTCGCGCCGGCCACAGCGCTGGTGCTCCAGACCACATCGGCACGGCCATCGTTGTTACCATCCCGGCTGGCATCGCCACCGGGCGCGGCCAGGTCAATCCAGTTGCCAAAATTCGAGTAAGAGGCCAGGCGACCGCCGGCATCGACCGCACTGACGGACACTATATTAGGAGAGGCCGCCGGATACGAGGGAACCGAGGTCGCTGAATTGCCAGCGGCACCGACAAAGATGACACCGCGATCAACCCCGAACGCTATGGCATCTTCCAGCTGCTGAATCCTTGGCAAGCCCCCCAGGCTGAGATTGACTACGTCCGCTCTTGGTTCATTTGCCACCGGGAGCTGACCGGTCACCCAGCGGATGGCGTCGATCAGATCGTCCGAGGAGCCAGAGCCGCCCTCGCCCAGAACCCTGACCGGCACAATTTTGGCGCCAAAAGCCACGCCGCCAATACCGACGCCATTGACCACGGCGGCGATGGTGCCGGCGACATGGGTACCATGAAATACATTGGCCCCGATGCTGCTGCCGGGATCTTCTGGAAAACCATCACGACCGACAAAGTCCACGCCAGCAATTACGTTGCTGTCCAGATCCGGGTGCCATGAAACCCCGTCAGGGCTGAATAACCCGCTATCAAGCACCGCCACCCGGACATCACCGCCACCGTCGGGAGCCAGTTGCCAGGCGCCGGGCCCATTGATCAGATCATAGTGCCATTGCAGTCGGTACAGCTCTTCATCCACAGGCGTCGTGGCTGGGCTCTGCTGCATGCTGGAGAACCGATAATTCGGCACCGCAGAGGTGACCCCCGGGGCCTGACGAAGCTCGCTGATCCAATCAAGCGTCTGGGCAGGATGGCTCGTTGCATTGCTGGCGCCGCTCATCGCCTGCGAAGGCATGCGCATTAACCAGTCACTCCCGCCAAGTTGGCGCTGGGCCTCTGCCATGCCAACAGCCAGCGCAGACGCAGGCATAGCACCGCGGTCACCAGACTCCAGGCCGACAATGGCCTCCCCCGGTACGAATTCATGGTCAGCCCAGTCCAGGCTCAAGTCGTCCAGCTGGGCACCGGCCACTTTCATCAGCACATAGCGGGCGGGATCGTTGCCGAGGACCTTCACTTCGACGCGGTAATCAGTAACTGGCGCACCCTCTGGCAATGTCAGACTGACCGACGGAGAACCCTGATTCGTCGTTTCAGACAGTACTGTCACGCCATTGCCACTCAGAACCAGTTCAAGCTGAGAGTTGCCCTGAAGACTGCCAAAATTGCTCAAGGATACCGTTTCACCCGGTGCCATCGGCACGCTATAGGCATCCACCGGATCGGCAGAGTAATCAAATTGCTGACCATTCAGTAGCGCGTAAAAGCCATCACGCCCACTAACGTAGCCTGCCAACACAAAGCTGGCCGGCAAGACCTGTGCAGAACTGGCTGGCCTGGCATCCGCAAACCGAAGCTGATCCATCGTATCCTGATCAATCCGGCTGCCCGCTTCAATACTGATCACACCGGACAGGGGGCTGGGATCAAACAAGGGCGGCTCAGTACCGGAGCTTCCGGAACCGCCACCACATCCCGACAAAACCACCATCCCTGGGATCAAAAGACGACGCGCTAAGAAATGCTTCACTGGCCACACTCTAGGTTAAGTGAGTCTGATTTCCGGACTGGCACGATCGACCATCCGTGACTGACCTGTCACCGCATTCAGATTACGGTCCACACTGCAAAAACCCGCAAAGCCAGGGTTGCGCGGGTTATAGTCCATACTACTGCGCCTGGAGCACATAAAACAGCATGGCCAGCATCACCGGCGTTACAGCCCCATCATGGCCATGACCTGATCGGTCAGTCCGTCCGGTGTCAGGCCGCCGCGCTCCGGCTGGTACCAGGTGACGGTCCAGCTCAGCGCTCCGGTCAGCATCCGGCGCACAATAAAAGGGTCGGCTTTGAGCTGGCCTTGGCCGCTGAGTTCTTCAAGCACCGACAACCAGAGCCCTTCGTAGATGTCCCGCAACGCCAGCACTTCCGCCCGGGAGCCTTCCGACAGGCTGCGCCACTCATAGACCAGTACCGCCATGGCCTCACCGGTCTGGCCATTGATCGATTCCAGCTCGGTACGGATCAAGGCCCGCAGCTTGTCCCGGGGTGACCCGGCCCGGTCGGCAGCGGCTTGCATCAGCGCCGTATTGAGGCGAATGGTTTCCACCATGACCGCCTTGAGGATTTCCTCTTTGGTGCGGAAGTGATGAAACAAGCTGCCAGACTGAATACCCACCGCAGCCGCAAGATCCCGCACCGTGGTGCGCTCATAGCCTTTATCCCGGAACAGCCGGGCCGCTTCGTTAAGCAGGTGCCCACGGGCACTGGCGGGGTCAGAAACAAGGTGTTCGGCAATCAGGGACTGAAGAATCTGGTTCGGGCTCACAAGGGCTATCCGGCTGGCTGAAAACGATATTTCATTTTACCTGAGATTTGCCTGTTTACAAACCAAGCGCTTGCTTGGTATTGTCGATGATATCGTTGCACCCGCCCGCGACTGTCGGGCACAAAGAGCAAGGCAAACACCATGTCAGACGCCAGCAAGACCATCCGCATCGGCTGTTCCGCCGCCTTCTGGGGCGATACCGAAACCGCCGCCGCGCAACTGGTGCACCAGGGCAACATCGACTATCTGGTGGCCGATTACCTGGCCGAAATCACCATGTCGATCATGGCCGGCCAGAAGATGAAAGATCCGACCCAGGGCTATGCCCGGGATTTTGTGCAGACCGTGATGGCGCCCCTGCTGGGCGAGATCAAGAAAAAAGGCATACGCGTACTGGCCAATGCCGGTGGCGTTAACCCGGTGGCTTGCCGCGATGCCCTGCAGGCGCTGTGTGAAAAAGCCGGGGTGGATCTGAAAATCGCGCTGGTACTGGGCGACGACCTGCTGATGAAGAAAAAGCAGCTGGCCGGTGGTCATCTCGGTGATGCCGGCATCGGCCAG
>JAWOAO010000178.1:0-6283 GCA_046498485.1 Marinobacter sp.
CGGTAAATCATCGCGGAATCGACGCTGATGATGTCACAGGGCAAGCGCCGGCACAGCTCCATGGCAAGATCGGTCTTGCCAGAGGCGGTCGGCCCCATCAGGAAAATGGCCGGAGGCAGGGGCGCTGACGCGTCAGGTTCAATCATGATCAGCTTAACGGCCCCTCAGGAACAGCTTGTCGAGCTCGGAAAGGCTGACCAGGGTCCAGGTCGGTCGACCATGGTTACACTGGCCACTGCGCTCGGTAGCTTCCATGTCACGCAGCAGGGAATTCATTTCCGGAATGGTCAGCTGCCGGTTGGCCCGAACCGAACCATGGCAGGCCATGGTACCCAGCAATTCATGGGTTACCGCTTCAATGCGGTCACTCTGTCCATGCTCAATCAGATCGGCCAGCACGTCGCGAACCAGCTGCTCGGTATCCGCCCCGCGCAACAGCGCCGGAATATGCCGTACCGCCAGGGTTTCCGGCCCGATGCGCTCAATCTGCAAGCCCAGGTGCTGCAATTCCTCGCCATGAGTTTCTGCCAGAGCGGCCTCTTTCTGGCTGACCGCCAGCGACAGCGGCACCAACAAAGGTTGACTTTTCAGATCCTGCTCAACCAGGGCCCGCTTCATACGTTCGTAGGTGATGCGTTCGTGGGCCGCATGCATGTCGACCACAACCATGCCCGCCCTGCCCTGGGCGAGAATATAAATCCCGTGCAGCTGGGCAATGGCATAACCCAGCGGTGGCTCCTCTGCGCTGTCCTGCGGGGGCGTGGTCGCGATTTGCGGAGAGCTCGGGTGATTTGGCTCCTGAGCGACCCCGCCACCTTGGTTCAGCGACTGATAGAACGCCATCTGATCGCTGGCCTGCCATTGCTGTTGCGGGGGCATCGGTGGCGAATGGCCAAAGCGGCCATTGGTTGACGACTGCCCGGGCATCATCGAAGCCGGTTGAGCGCCATACCCGAGCGACGCGGATTCTGGCAGATCCGCCTGTGGCGCCCCCTGCTCCCGGCTAAACGACTGTGCCACCGCGCCTCTTAACTGATCATCCGGGCGCACATCCGCCAACGCCCGATGCAGGGTTCGAAAGATGAAATCGTGAACCAGGCGACCATCGCGAAACCGCACCTCATGCTTGGTGGGGTGCACGTTGACATCGACGGTGGCAGGGTCCACTTCCAGATACAGCACAAAGGCAGGGTGCCGATTGTTGTAAAGGACATCCCGATAAGCCTGCCGCACGGCATGGGCCACCAGTTTGTCCCGGATCACCCGGCCGTTGACGAAAAAATACTGCAGGTCAGACTGGCTGCGGGAAAACGTTGGCAAGGCCACCCAACCCCACAATCTCAGGCCCGTCGCTTCGGCGTCGATCACCACTGCGTTGTCGATGAACTGCTGACCACACAGAGAACCGACCCGCCGCTCCTTGTCGACCTCGGATTCCGCAGGTCGCAAGCTCTGTATCACACGCTGGTTATGGCGCAGGGTGAAACCGGCGTCAAAACGGCTCAGGGCCTGACGGCGGATGCACTCTTCGACATGGTTGAATTCGGTTTTCTCGGTGCGCATGAATTTGCGCCGTGCCGGGGTATTGAAAAACAGGTCCCGCACTTCCACCGTGGTGCCGACCGGATGGGCGGCCGGGGATATCCGTGCGTCCATGTCACGACCTTCCACCTCAACACGGGCGGCGGCTTCCTGAGCTTCGGTACGCGACGTTAACGCCAGGCGGGAAACAGAACTGATACTGGCGAGCGCTTCACCCCGGAAGCCGAGGGTGCCGACCGCTTCAAGATCGTCCAGGGTCAGGATTTTACTGGTGGCATGCCGGCTCAACGCCAGTGAAAGATCGGCCTCGTCGATCCCGGAGCCGTCATCGCGAACCCGGATCAACTTGACTCCGCCCTGCTCCACCTCGATATCAACCCGGCCGGCGCCGGCGTCCAGTGCATTCTCCACCAGTTCTTTTACCACTGAGGCAGGGCGCTCCACCACCTCGCCAGCGGCAATCTGGTTGGCAAGCCGGGGCGACAGCAACTGAATGTGGGGCATATCCGGGAACGACCTCCTGATCAGGATGAGGGAATACGAATGGTTTGCCCTACCATAACACGATCGTCGCTCATCCCGTTAAAGCGCATCAGCTCACTGACGGTGGTCTGATTCTGCTTGGCGACGCCCGACAGGGTGTCACCACGCTGGATACGATATCGGCTGAGCTGGCCACCGCCGCGCTGATTTTCTTTCTGCCAGGCCAACAGTGTTCCGGGTGGTGGGGTGCGCTGAAAATGGTCATTGATGCCATCCATGATAGCGCTGGCCAGGCGGTTGCGATACCACTCGGTCGCCAGGTTCTGTTCCTCTTTGGGATTGGAAATGAACCCTGCCTCAACCAGTATCGACGGAATGTCCGGCGATTTCAGGACAGCAAAAGCCGCTTGTTCAACGCCCGGCTTGTGCAGTTTGGCGACATCGCCCAGCTTGCCCAGCACCGAACTGCCAACACCCAGACTGGCATTGATGCTGGCGGTCATCGACAGATCCAGCAGCACACCGGCAAGCATATCGTCACGGCCGTCCAGGGAAAGCCCGCCGGCGCCGCCAATCAGATCAGAGCGATTCTCGCTCTGCGCCAGCCAGCGGGCGGTTTCACTGGTTGCGCCCCGCTCCGACAAGGCAAAGACCGAGGCACCGCTGGGCTGTGGCGTACGGAAAGCATCGGCATGCATCGAGACAAACAGGTCGGCGTTATATTTACGAGCCAGCAGCGTGCGGTTGCGCAAGCCGATGTAATAATCCCCGGTGCGGGTGAGTTTGGCGGTATAGCCTGGCTGTTGATTGATCAGGTCTGTCAGGATTTTGGACATTCTGAACACCACGTCTTTTTCCCGGGTACCCCGGGGGCCAATGGCGCCAGGATCTTCACCGCCATGGCCCGGGTCAATCACCACCACAATGTCCCGCTTGCCGGCAGAATTCTGGGTCACCGTGGGGCTGGCTGCGCGCTCCAGGCGACTGCCTTGTTCGTCAATCAGGTCGACCACCAGGCGGTGCCCGTACTGCTGGTTTGGCGCCAGCACAAAGCTACGGGGCTTGATGTCGCTTTTCAGATCCAGAACCACCCGCAGATCGCTGCCATTACGCGGGGCACTCCGGATACGCTGAATCGGGCTGCCGCTCAGGTCAACCTTGCTGAGATCGGCTTTCAAGGAGGTACCCTTCAGGTCGATAACCAGCCTTGGCGGCCCCGAAAGCGCAAACACGTTGTGTTCCACACTGCCCTCGGTATCGAGCACAAGCCGGGTGTGATCGGGTGCCGGCCAAATCCGGACCCCTTCCACTTCAGCCTCGGCCTGCACCACGCTGGCGACCATGGCCAGCATCAAAAACACGACACTTTTCATAAATCCGGCCCTATCAGCTCAATGTCGTTCAACAGCGATGCGCCGAATTCCGAGCGGGCCCGCAGCACTACCGATCGACCCTCACTTTGCCGCTCAAGGTGGATTTCGAGATCCGGCTCGGGCAACACGCCCTTGCCCCGCTCAGGCCACTCAATAAGACAAAAGCTTTGTCCCGAGAAGTAATCCCGAATACCCATGTACTCCAGTTCCTCAGGATTCCCCAGACGATAAAGATCAAAGTGATAAACGGGCGGATCCAGCTCTTCGTAGGGCTCGACCAGCGTGTAGGTGGGGCTTTTTACCGCACCCTGGTGCCCAAGGCCACGTATGACGCCCCTGCTGAGGGTCGTTTTGCCCATACCAAGATCACCGTCCAGAAACACGGTGACACCCCGATCTGAGGATTTGACCAGCGCGGCCAGTTCGCCGCCCAGTTTTTCGGTTTCCGCTTCATTCTCCAGAAACAACCGGCGTTCATTACCAAAAATGTTCATAACTTCTCCCGGTCGTAACCGCTGTAAACCTGTTCTGCTTGTTTCAGAATGTGTGGCAAGGCCGCAATGACATCCGCCGGCGTCAACCCCATATAGCCGAACTGTTGCGCGGCATGATCCGCTGCTGCCAGATGCAGCGCCGCGGCCATCACGGCCACCCGTTCAGGATCAGCCATCTGGCCCAGCAACGCCCCGATTATTCCCGACAAGACATCACCCATGCCGCCGGTGGCCATACCCGGGTTGCCGCCGGCAATCACCGATGGCTGCCCGTGAGCACCGATCACCACGGTACCCGCACCTTTCAACAGCACCACTCCGCCCCAGACTTGCTGAATCCGGCGGGCGGCCGCCAACCGATCGGCTTCTATCTCACCGACTTCGCAACCCAGAAGCCGGGCAGCCTCACCCGGGTGCGGCGTCAGAATATGATTGGCGGCAGCCACCGGCACGCGTGCGGCCATCAGATTCAAAGCGTCGGCATCCAGAACCCGGGGTTTGCCACTCGCCAGGACTTGTTGCAACATCTGCTGGCCCCAGGCCGATTGACCCATACCCGGGCCACACACCACCACATCCGCTTTTGCCAGCAACGCGGACAGCTCAGAGCCGTGAATTACGCCGTGCACCATTAACGACGGGCACCGGGCCAGCGCCGCGGTTACATGCGCCGGGCGCGTGGCCAGAGAAACCAGCCCTGCCCCTGTTCGGGAGGCTGCCTCCGCCGCCATGATTCCGGCACCGCCAAAACCACGATCACCTGCCACTATCAGGACATGACCAAAACGCCCTTTATGGGCGTTAAGCGGCCTGACCGGCAACCAGTGTCGGCAGTTTTGCCAACGGTGCAGTGCCGCAATCGGCTGCTCCCCGCTTTGGCTGGCGTCGTGGCCGGTGTCGAGGGCCTCAAACACCACTCTGCCGCACACGCCAGCGCCAGCGCCGGTATAGAGGCCCGCTTTGGCGCCGATAAAGGTGACCGTCAGCTCCGCGTGCACCACCTCACCTTCGGCGGACCCGGTGGTAGCATCCAGTCCGGAAGGCAGATCCACCGCCAACACCGGCAACACCGCCCGATTGATCTGCCGGATAATACCGGCAAAGGGCTCCCGCGGTGCCCCGGTCACGCCGGTCCCTAACATGGCATCCACCACCAGACCTGCCGACGACAGCTTGCCGCTCAGATCGGCCTCGTTCAGCTCCTCGAGTTCGGTAATCGGAACACCATCGGCCCGCGCCTTGTTCAGTGCGTTGAGCGCATCGCCCTGCAACTTTGCGGTGGGCGCAACCGCGATACATTCCGCCGTCAATCCATGGCGCTGTGCATTGGCGGCAATCAGGTAACCATCGCCGCCATTGTTGCCTGCGCCACAAAAGATCACAATTGCGCCCGGTGCCGGCCAGTATTTAATCAACTGACGAAACGCCGAGCGCGCCGCCGACTGCATCAGCTCAAAGCCATCAACGCCTTGCTGATCAATCAGATAACGATCCATCGCCCGCACCGAATCGGCGGAATAGAGGGCTTCTGGTAGACTATGCTCATTGCGCGTGGACATTGGCCGGAGCTCCCGCTAAAGAAACCAGTTTAAGAAAACTGGCCAGATACCTGTAAAGAGTAGCAAAACGGGAAAAAAGGTCATAACTTAATCAAATTAAATCTTCGCAGGTTACGCTGCCAGCATCGAATCTATGACATTGACTCAAAAACCAGACCACACCGCAACCGCAACCCCGACCCTGACCGCCCTGCCCGAGCAGATCCGGCACTGGGCGCAAGAGCTGGGTTTTGCTGACGCCGGCATAACCGCGGCCGACACCGGCCCCCACGCCGAGCGTCTGCAGCAATGGCTGGACGCCGGTTACCACGGTGAGATGGCCTACATGGCCGATCACGGCGACAAACGCTACACCCCGGATGCTCTGGTGCCGGGCACCCAGCGAGTCATTTCGGTTCGCATGGACTACCTGACCACTCCCGACAACCCCGGGCAGGCACTTGCCAACCGGGAAACCGCTTATATCACCCGCTACGCCCTGGGCCGCGACTACCACAAATTAATGCGCAAACGACTGGCCAAGCTCGCCGAACGGATTGATGAGGTGGTCAGCGGTTACCACTACCGGGCCTTTGTTGACAGCGCACCGGTGCTGGAACGGGGCCTGGCACAGCGCGCAGGGCTGGGCTGGATCGGCAAGAACAACATGGTGATTCACCCGAAAGCGGGGTCTTACTTTTTCCTGGGCGAGATCTTTACCAGCGCACCCTTACCAGTCGATCCGCCCTTTGACAGCCAACATTGTGGCTCCTGCTCGGCTTGCCTGGAGGTCTGCCCGACCGATGCGTTTGTCGGCGCTCACTTGCTGGATGCCCGCCGTTGCATCAGTTAC
>JAWOAO010000181.1:0-4266 GCA_046498485.1 Marinobacter sp.
GTCCATCACGGCTTTTTCTGGAAGAACGAACCGGTGGCCATCACCGGCATGAAGCGCCGCCGCCTCCGAACGCTGCTAGCCCATGATATCAGCCTGTTGGCCTACCATCTTCCACTGGACGCCCATGCAACGCTGGGCAACAACGCCGAACTGGGTCGCCTGCTGGATTTCAAGTTTCAGGGCTGCGCCGATGGGGAGCCAGGAGAGGGGCTGCTGTGGCTGGGTACGGCGCACGCTACCCTGGATGCTCGAGGCCTGGCCGCACACGTCGGTGAACGGCTGGGGCGACAACCGCTGCTGGTGGAGGCGCCCGACAAGGGGAAGATCTGCCGTGTGGCCTGGTGTACCGGTGGGGCGCAGGACCTGATTACCGCGGCCTGGGAAGCCGGTGCCGACGCCTTTATTTCCGGGGAGATCTCCGAGCGCACTACCCATCTGGCACGTGAGCTGGGTATTCACTACTTGGCCGCCGGACATCATGCCACCGAGCGCTATGGGGTCCAGGTGCTGGGTGAATGGCTGGCGGGCAAATTTGGCCTTGAGCATCGATTCATGGATATCGACAACCCTGCCTGAGGGCTGTCGAAACGACGAAAGGGGCTGACGAGGAAAAAACGCCTAAAGAGAGTGGCAAAAGCGCAGGGAGAAGCTCGGTGTCGTCAGTAACGGGGCGGCATCGGGTCAATGCGCCGGCTCTCTTGCGATCATGCCGATGCGCGCCGTCCGCGCTCGGCGTATAATGCTCACCCATTCCAAACCGAGACGGTCCGTTACCCGCATGAGTGCCACGCCGACCCCACCCGAGTCCCGAGACGCTCGCCTCTCGCCCACTGAGCGCTACCGCGCCGATCTGACGCGGGACGACTTCCAGTACGATGCCGCACAGGAGCAGGCGGTCGCCCACCTTCAGCGCCTCCATGATGAGCTGGTGGTGACCACGCGCAAGCGTCCAAAGGCCGTGCCACCCAAGGGGGGAGTTGCCTGGCGGGTGGCCGGCCTGTTTGGCAAGCGCAGTCGCCAGACATCGGCCCCAGCGCCAGTGCTCCCGGAGGTGACCGGGATTTACTTCTGGGGCGGCGTTGGCCGCGGCAAGACCTATCTGATGGATGCCTTTTATGAGTCGCTGCCTTTCCACGACAAGATGCGTACTCATTTCCATCGCTTCATGCAGCGGGTCCACAACGAGCTGACCCACTACAAGGGGGAGAAGAACCCCCTGACGCTGATTGCCGCCAAGTTTGCCGGCGAGGCGCGGGTGATCTGCTTCGATGAATTCTTCGTCAAGGACATCACCGATGCCATGATCCTGGCCAATCTGCTCGAGGCGCTGTTCGAACACGGCGTGGTGCTGGTGGCCACCTCCAATATTGTGCCGGACGAGCTCTACAAGAATGGCCTGCAGCGGGCTCGCTTCCTGCCGGCTATCGAGCTGCTCAAGCGTCACTGTGAGGTGGTCAATGTCGATTCGGGCATCGACTATCGGCTGCGCGCTCTGGAACGCGCCGAGCTCTTCCATGCGCCGCTGGATGCTGCTGCCGAGATCGAGCTTGCTCGCAGCTTTCGCGAGATCGCCGGTCACGAGGGCGAGGTGGACGCGCCCATCGAAATTAACCATCGCTTGCTGAAGGCGCGGCGGCTGCATGACGATGTGGTGTGGTTCGAGTTCCGTGAGCTGTGCGACGGTCCGCGCAGCCAGAACGACTACATCGAATTGGCCAGGGAATTTCACACCGTGCTGGTCTCGAATGTTACCCGAATGAGTGGGGCGACGGATGATCAGGCGCGACGCTTCATCAATATGGTCGATGAGTTCTACGATCGCGGCGTCAAGCTGTTGATGTCCGCTGAGGAGTCCGCCGAGCGGCTCTATGCCGGTGGTCGGCTCGAATTCGAGTTCCAGCGCACTCTTTCACGTCTGCAGGAAATGCAGTCCCATGAATACCTGGCGCTTCCCCACAAGCCGTGAGTGGCATTGCGCTCAAGATGCCATATCGGGTAGAATTCGCGCGCTTTGACTCGTTGTCGCCGCCGGTCGGCGGATGGCAACCAAAAAAGAATAGGGATGGTTCAATGCCGGAGCAACGGCGGCAGAACCCAATACACTTGAACTGGTGATAGCTCCATGAAGACGTTCACTGCGAAGCCGCAGTCCGTCCAGCGCGACTGGTATGTCGTCGACGCCACGGACAAGACGCTCGGCCGCCTGGCCACCGAAATCGCTCGTCGCCTGCGCGGCAAGCACAAGCCGGAATTCACCCCGCACGTTGACACCGGCGACTACATTGTCGTGGTCAACGCCGAGAAGGTGAAGGTCACCGGCAACAAGGCCAAGGACAAGACCTACTACCGTCACACCGGCTATCCCGGTGGCCTTCGCTCCATGACCTTCGACAAGCTGATCGAGTATGCGCCAGAACGCATCATCGAAGGCGCCGTCAAGGGCATGCTGCCCAAGGGTCCGCTGGGTCGTGCCATGTATACCAAGCTCAAGGTCTATGCCGGTGCCGAGCATCCGCACGCCGCCCAGCAGCCGCAAGAACTGAATATCTGAGGGAGTCCAGCCACAGGCAACTCCAAAGAATGCCAGGAAACCACAAGAACAACGAGCAACAAGGCGACGCGCGCTGCCGTGGCCCTCAATACGTCAGCTAACCGTCGTATCATCGGATGTGCACCTACCTCCCTCCACTATAGCTCCCGTTTATGCCCGGCAGACAGGAAAAACGCTTGTAATACCGCGTTATAATGCAGCGGGACACCTAATGTCCCTGCAATTCATTTATCCCGATGGATTCAAAAAAAATCAACCGGACGGCCAGACCACCGGCGGGTTTTGTATCATCGGAGATCCGGCCAAGAGCGATATCATTTATATATGTGAAGGTTTTGCCACCGGGGCCAGTATCTATGAAGCCACCGGCCAAGCTGTTTTTGTTGCCTTCACCGCGAACAATCTGGAAGCCGTCACCGGCATTGCAAAGCGGCGGTACCCTGAAAAACAGATCATCATTGCATCTGACAACGATATCGAGACGGCAAAGAGACGGCCAGACATTGGAAACCCAGGCAAAAAGGCTGCCAAGGCTGCTGCTGCTGCCCATGGTGTTTATCTGTCCATCTGTCCCATGGATTCAGATTTTAACGACCTTCACCAGGCCCAGGGGTTGGATGCTGTCAGGGCGGCCCTGAAAAAAACCCGGAAAGTCACCCTGCCCGGATCTGAACCCATACCTTTACCGGACGAGTTGTCACCCGTGATGCCCTTTGACTTTGAACTGCTGCCCGAACGATTGCGGCCATGGGTTGAAGATATCGCAAACCGGATGCAATGTCCGCCTGATTTTGTTGCGGCGGCAGTTATGGCAGCCATGGCGGCAGTGATAGGGCGCAAGGTTGGAATCAGGCCACAGGTCCGGACAGATTGGACAGTGGTATGTAACTTGTGGGCTATGGTAGTGGGCAGACCAGGGGTATTGAAATCACCTGCCCTTGAGTCTGGATTAGCACCCCTGAAACGGTTGATTGCATCCGCAAATGAAAGATACCAACAAGAGCTTGAAAACCATGAAATGGATGCCCTGGCGGCCAAGTTGCGGAAAGAGGCGGCAGAGAAAAAGGCCCGGCAGATTTTGCAAAAAGATCCAAGCGCGGACCTTAATACAGTTTTTGCAGTAGGTGGGGAGCCCGTTTCTCCAATTTTAAAACGATATCAGGCAAACGATTCAACACCGGCAAGCCTGGGGGAACTGTTAAGACAGAATCCAAACGGATTGTTGGTTTTCCGTGATGAGGTAGTTTCTTTGTTAAAGAGCCTTGACAGAGAAGGACAAGAGGAGGGGCGCGGTTTTTATCTCACCGCCTGGAATGGTGATTCACCCTATACTTTTGACAGAATCGGGAGAGGTTTAAACCTACATATACCGGCCTTGTGTATATCTCTTTTAGGTGGAACACAACCAGGGAGATTGTCAGAGTATATCAGCCAAGCCGTCAAAGGTGGATCTGCGGATGATGGATTGATCCAAAGGTTTGGTTTATTGATCTGGCCCGACTTGAACGGGACATGGGCAAATGTGGACAGATACCCAGACACGGCAGCCAAAAACAGAGCTTTTCAAGTGTTTGATGATATAGACAGGTTGGACCCATTGGAGATAGGGGCGGAACAGGATACCGATTTTGAAGGACAGCCAGACGGCATACCATATTTGAGATTTGAACCGGCTGCCCTGGAACTGTTTACAGAATGGCGTACCATGTTGGAAG
>JAWOAO010000189.1:0-7695 GCA_046498485.1 Marinobacter sp.
CGCTGAGGAGCTGAAGCGCCTGCAAACGGGCCTGCTGGACCTGGCCGAGCGTGAAGCCGGCACCATCATGCCGGGCTTTACCCACCTGCAAACGGCGCAGCCGGTGACCTTTGGCCATCACCTGCTGGCCTGGTTCGAAATGCTGGTGCGCGATGCCGACCGCCTGCAGGACTGCCGCAAGCGGGTCAATGTGATGCCCTTGGGCGCGGCTGCGCTGGCCGGCACTACGTACCCGATCGATCGCCACCTGACCGCGGAGCTGCTGGGCTTTGACCGGGCCTCGGAGAACTCGCTCGACTCGGTCAGTGACCGGGATTTCGCCATCGAATTCTGCAGCTTTGGCGCGCTGCTGATGACCCACATGTCGCGCTTCAGCGAGGAGCTGGTGCTGTGGACTTCGGCCCAGTTCGACTTCATTGATCTGCCGGATCGTTTCTGCACCGGTTCCTCGATCATGCCCCAGAAGAAAAACCCGGATGTGCCGGAACTGGTGCGTGGCAAGACCGGTCGGGTCAATGGCCATCTGATCAGCCTGCTGACCCTGATGAAGAGCCAGCCGCTGGCCTATAACAAGGACAATCAGGAAGACAAGGAGCCGTTGTTCGACACCGTCGATACCCTCAAGGGTTGCCTGAAGGCCTACGCCGACATGATTCCGGCCATCCGGGCAAATGCGGACAACATGAAAGTAGCGGCCAAACGTGGTTTCTCCACCGCAACCGATCTGGCGGATTACCTGGTCAAGAAAGGCGTGGCGTTCCGCGATGCCCATGAAATCGTCGGTAAATCGGTAGCGTTCGGCGTTGCCGAAAGTCGTGATCTGTCCGAGATGACGCTGGAAGAACTGCAGCAATTCTCTGAGGTGATCGGGGCGGATGTGTTTGACGTGCTGACACTGGAAGGCTCGGTGCAGGCCCGCGATCACCTGGGTGGCACAGCGCCGAATCAGGTGCGCGCGGCCGTTGCGCGGGCCCGACAGGCCCTCAAATAACCTGAGTCCCTGCAGTAACGGCTAGCCATGGTCACCCATACGACCGGTGCCGGGATTGACGGCGGCGGGCTGCAGTTCCGCCAAAGGCCGGGGCCGGGATAACCGGTAACCCTGACCGAAGTGGATGCCCAGAGTGCGCACCTTTCTCAGGGTCTCGTCGCTTTCAATAAAGGTGGCCACGGTTTCCTTGCCGGCAGCCTCGGCAATGCGGTGCAGGGTCTGCACCATAATCTGCTGCACCGGATCGCTGGCCAGATCGTTCATGATGCGCCGGTCCAGTTTGATGATGTCGACCGGAAGGTTGGCCGCCAGGCTGTAGCTCTCCACCGAGGCGCCGGCACCTTCGAGTGCCACCCGGCAGCCGACCCGGTGCAGGGCATCACACAGCACCGCCACTTCATCCGGATATTGGCTGGCATGAGACGCCCGGATTTCCAGACAGAAGCAGTGGGCCTTGAACGGCGAGTGGGTCAGCACTTGTTCCATAAAGTCGGCAAAGCTGTCATCCAGCAGGGTAGCCAGCGACAGATTGAAGCCGCAGTATTTCAGTCGTGGTTCCAGTATTCGGCACCGGCCCAGCCAGTCCAGCGTCTGGCGGATGACCTGCCGGTCCAGGCGCCTGGCCAGATCAGAGCGCTCGGCGACGGGTAGAAACTGATCGGGTGTCAGCGCTGCATCGCATTCACCCGCGCCCGGAATCCGGCACAGAATCTCGATGTGATCGCCCCAGGTGGCACTGGCTACGGGTTTGAGGTATTGGAATTCCAGAATCAGAGTACCGTTATCCAGGGCTTGTTGTAACGGCTCAAGCCGATGATCGCTGTTGTTGCCCGGAGCGCGGTTACTGATGTCCCGGGCCACATGCACCGCGCCAAGCACTTCGCCCTGGCTACCCCGGATACGCTGAAAACGGAACTCGTACACCGGCAGGCCTTGGCCCTGCCGGTTCAGTGGCATCTCGGCAACGAAGTGTTCCCGAGCAAAGGCCCGTTGCCACAGGCGCTCAATCAGTCGTCGTTCATCGGGGAAATCGTTGAGCAGGGTTTTCAGGTTGTCGCCGGGGCTGGGCTCAAGACTGAAAGCGGACCTGAACTGGTTTGCCCAGGGCGCATTGAAGTGCAGCAGATCCAGCTTGGTGTCGACGGCGACGACAAGGTCGGGAGTGGCGCTGGCGGTGGCTTCAAGAATGCGCTGGGCCTGCCGCCTGGCGTGGTCATGACGCATGGCTTCGCTGTCGTTGATCATTACACCGCCGAGCGTCTGAACCCGGTCGCCGTTGTTCAGGGCCTGTCCGGCCAGCGTCACCCGCTGCAGGCGTTGTTGGCCGGTGCTGACAGACAGCTCCAGGCGGAACGGCTGCCCGGTTCGCAGGCAGCGGCGGAACAGCGCCCGCACCCGATGCTGACCCGTCTGACAGTAGAACAAGGCTTGCTCTGGTGAGAGTTCGCTGCCCGGGTGCAGTTGCAGCAACCGATACATCCCCTCGGACCAGCTGATTTCATTGGATGCAATGTCCAGTTCCCACAAACCGAAACCAGCGCCCCGTTCGGCCAGTTTCAGTAGTCGGTGGTCCATGTCGGTAGTGTCTTTAAGGGCGATGGTGGCATGTGCGGCCCGGTCGGAGTCACGCATCTCTGTGCTCAGTCCCAGGTTTGCGGCAAAGAAGAAGCCATCTTTATGGCGGAAGGTGACCAGCACGGTCTGGCCATGGTCCAGGTGGTGTCGGTGAGCCGGGGCGAACGGGTCGTCCTGTCGGGACGCCAGCACGCTTTGCACCGGCTGGCCGGCGAGGTCGCCCGAGGTGAAACCAAACATGGCTTCGGCATGGCGGTCGGTCTGAATAATGCGGCCGTCGTCATCTACCCGCACCAGAGTTGGCCGGATGACCGGGCCGGAGGGGTCCGGCCGATAGCGTTGAATCAGAAATTCTTTCACAGCGCACATGCCTCGTCTGGATCATCCGATTGCGGCGGTTGCCGTAAAGCGGTCATCCTTTTATTTTTTTAACGGTTTTGCCACGATTCGGTCATCATACTGACTATCTTGTTGAAAATAACCATTCGCCGGAGCTGCTGTGACCGTTCACGCACCGCCCATCGTTCTCGATTTCGAGGATGGCATTGATCGCAAAACCCTGCGACGGCTGCGGGACCGGTTTCTGCTGGTTAATCAACAGCGCTGGCAGCGTACCTGTTCGGCGCTGAGCTATCGGCAGCAGGTTGTGCTCGAGCTGTTACCGCTGGTGTTCCACCGCAATCATCCGGCGCTGCCGGGCTATCTGGATGGCGACTGTCCTCAGGGTATTGCCGGCTACACACCGGCCGCTGAGGTGCTGGATGCCGCCCGCCGGTTTGCCCGCAGTTTCAGTTATCGGGATCAGGGTCGCCGGCAAGCAGATCTGGACAGCCTGTTTCTGATGGGGAGTCCTGGCACTCTGGGGCACTCGGTGGCCAGCGACCTGGATATCTGGCTGTGCCATCGGGAAGATTTGCCCGAATACGGGGTTCGTTGTCTGGAGCGCAAGGCAGAGCGGCTCTCGCAATGGGCAGCAACGCTCGGGGTGGAGCTGCACGTGTTTGTTTTTGCGGCTGCGGACTGGCGGGCCGGCCGGCAACGGGCTGAGGTGACCGGCGAAAACTGCGGCAGTGCCCAGCATTTCCTGTTACTGGATGAATTCTACCGGACCAGCATTCATCTGGCCGGACAGTACCCCCTGTGGTGGCTGATCCCGGCGGAGGCCGAAGCCGATTACGACCAGTGCCGGCAACGTCTGGTGGAGTGTCGTTTCATCAAGGCCAGTGACTACATCGATTTTGGTGCGGTACCGTCGATTCCGCCGGAGGAGTTTCCCGGCGCCGGAATCTGGCAGTTGTACAAGGGCATCGATGCGCCCTGGAAAGCCATCCTGAAATTGTTGTTGATCGAATGCTACGCCACCGACCCATCACAGCCCTTGCTGTCGGCAAGCTTCAAGCAATCGATTTATCAGGGCCAGACCAGTGCTGATGCTCTGGATCCCTACGTCATACTGTACCAGCGCCTTGAGCAGTGGTTGTTGGCCAATGGCGCACCGGAACGGTTGGATCTGGTCCGGCGCAGTCTGTACCTGAAAGCGGGTTTGCCACTGACCCGGGCTGGCACCGCCGGTGACCAGTGGCGCATCGAGTTGCTGCGCAGTCTGGTGCAGCATTGGGGCTGGTCGGATGCCCGCGTGCAAGCCCTCGACGACCGCCAACGCTGGCGAGCGGAGGAAGTGACCGGGCTGCGCAGAAGCGTGGTGGCGGAACTGACCCACAGTTATCGCTTGCTGTCGCGAATGGCCAGAGAGCAGCAGGCCCTGGCCTCGATCACCGCCAATGACATCAATCTGCTGGGCCGCAAACTGTACGCGGCCTTTCAGCGCAAGGCCGGCAAGGTCGAGCTGGTCAATCCCGGGCTGGTGCCGTCACTGGCGGAAGAGAACCTGTCGTTTCAGCATCAGTCGGAGCAGGGTGGCACCGGCGATGGCTGGCTGCTGTACCGGGATCTTGAGGCTCCCACCGACGCTTTCTGGCAGCCGGTGATCCGCCGGGCCGGTAATCTCGCCGAGTTATTGATCTGGTGTTACTGCAACGGTCTGCTCAGCCGGTCCACCCGGCTCAATGTGCGGGCCGGCAAGAGCGTGGCCTCGGTCTCTGAACTGAAAGATAGTCTGGAGGTATTGACCGGATTTCTGCCGCTACCAATGGCGCCGGCGTCCCGGGCGGCGCTGTCCCGGGCGGTTCGTCCGTTAAAGAATCTGTTGCTGATCAATGTCGCGGTGGATCCCCAGGCACACCTGACCGAGCGGGGTTTGCACAAGCTCAGTTCACATTCGGATTCCCTGGGGTTCAGCGGTGGTCGGGACAATCTGGTGGTCACCATTGACCAGATTACCCTGAACAGCTGGCACGAAGTCAGTCTGCAGCACTACGCCGCCGGCGATACCCTGATTCAGTGCCTGAAAAATGTATTGGCGCCGGTCGCCGTGAATCCGGAACAGCTACCGGAACTTCAGGTTTCGGCACCCAGTCGCGGACACGGTCAGGCCATTGCTCGACGGGTTCGGCAACTGTTTGACGACGTCTTGCGCCAGTTCTTTGCCGGGGGCACGGGGCCGCACCCGTTGCGTTACATCATCGAGGTGGATCAGCGCTATTTCTTGCTACAGTTTGCCGGCCAGGAGCCCGGATTTGTCGCCCTGGATGACCGTCAGGCTTTGATGGAGGCCTTGCTTCAGCCTCAGGAGCAGTATCTGCCGGCGGTGCCGGATCGTCATGCGTTGCTGGATGAGCCCGCGTTAAGGGCCGTTTGCCAGGCCTCGGAGGCCGGCAACATACAGGTGTTCTGGCGGCTTCAGGGCGGGCGCGGGCAGCTCTGGGTGGTCGATGAACAGGGCAGCCTGTGGACGCGTTCGATTCAGGCAGGCCACCGCAACCACCTGCTGGGCCCGCTGCTGCGTTTTCTCGACAATCTGGTGGAGCGGCGCCTGTTGCGCCAGGCGGAAAATCTGAATCCGGTAGGCGCTATCCGGTGTTATGAAATGATTCGCCGCGACGGTCACTGGCTGGCCGAAACCCGGCCGCAGCACGAGGTGAGGATGCCGGCGTCGGGCATGGAAGTGCAAGCGGTCGGACACCAGCAAGGAGACAGCACGCTCAGGTTTGATATTTACTGCAACGATCAGGAATTCAGCGTTCAGGAGTACGGAGACCGGCTGATTCCTGCGGTGGCGCAGTACATTCGTTCGTTACGCCAGAGTGGTGAGTCTTACCCGATGTACCTGACGGATCTGCACCTGCCCCACGATCTGGACCCCCGGCTCTATCAGCGCGACATCCAGACCGGCCAGTATCTTTATTATCGCTCCATGCTGGAGGATGCCCTGAACCGTTATCTGCCCTGAACGCCCGCCTCTCTCGCGGTACAGGGCGGGTGTCGGGTATACTTCGCCCATTATTCATTCAGGGGAATGGCTATGCAGGTTGGACCATGGCGCCGGCCACGATGTGCGGCTTTGATACTGGCGGTGTTGATGGTTGCCGGGTGTGGCCAGAAAGGCCCGCTGTACCGGGACCACGGCGTGTCGGAGGCAGAGCCCGCCAGCACCGTGGATCAACCTGGCCAAACCGGAACAACGAACGACGATGAGGCCCCGGCAGGGCGCTGAGCACCATCGCCAACCATTGCCATCGCCCCGTCCAGACCTTCAGGAACAACATGGATCACTTCAACTATCGTAACGGCGAGTTGTACGCCGAAGACGTGCCGGTTGCCGGCATTGCCGAGCGTTTCGGTACTCCGGCTTACGTGTATTCCAGGGCCACGCTGGAGCGCCATTACCGCGCCTACGACGAGGCGCTCAGTGGGCATCCCCATCTGGTCTGCTACGCGGTCAAGGCCAACAGTAACCTGGCCGTGCTCAACGTACTCGCCCGCCTGGGCGCCGGTTTCGATATCGTCTCGGCCGGCGAGCTGGAACGTGTACTGCGGGCCGGTGGCGATGCCGGCAAAGTGGTGTTTTCCGGCGTCGGCAAACAGCCATGGGAAATGAAGCGGGCACTGCAGGCTGGGGTGCGATGCTTCAACGTTGAATCTGACACCGAACTTGACCGGCTCAATGCCGTTGCCGGAGAGTTGGGGGTCAAAGCGCCGGTGTCGCTGCGGGTGAACCCGGATGTCGACGCCGGCACGCATCCTTACATTTCCACCGGCCTGAAAGAGAACAAGTTCGGAATCGACATTGCCGAGGCGCCGCAGGTGTATGCGCGGGCCGTCAGCCTGGCCAATCTGGACGTTCACGGTGTCGATTGCCATATCGGTTCACAGCTGACGTCGGTGTCGCCGTTCCTGGATGCGCTGGACCGGGTATTGGCGTTGATCGACACGCTGGCACAGCAGGGCATTCGCATCCGGCACCTGGATATGGGCGGCGGGCTTGGCGTGACTTACGATCAGGAGCAGCCGCCGCAGCCGGCGGACTATGTCAAGGCGCTGGCGGAGAAGCTGGGGGACCGCAAACTGGAGCTGATTCTGGAGCCTGGCCGGTCGATCGCCGCCAATGCCGGCATTTTGTTGACCCGGGTAGAGTTCCTCAAGTGCACCGAACACCGAAACTTCGCGATCATTGATGCGGCGATGAATGATCTGATCCGCCCGGCGCTCTACAGCGCCTGGCAGGCGATTATTCCGGTTCAGCCGCATCCGGACGGTGACGAGCAATCCTGGGATCTGGTCGGCCCGGTCTGTGAAACCGGGGATTTCCTGGGCAAGGATCGCAAGCTGCGACTGCAGGCAGGGGATTTGCTGGCGGTGCGCTCGGCCGGTGCTTATGGCTTTGTTATGGCGTCCAATTACAACACCCGTAACCGGCCGCCGGAACTGATGGTGGATGGCGATCAGGTGCACGTGGTGCGCCGAAGGGAAACCCTGGAAGACCAGCTTGGCCCTGAAAGTTGTCTGCCAAAATGAGCGTGGAGCGGGAGATCAATTCACAAAGACGCGGCCCGGGCCCACTGCTTCGGTTTACCAAAATGCACGGCTGACTGATGGCGTCCACCACCATGAAATCGTTGCCCAGGCCGTGCATTTTGGTAAACCGAAGCAGTGGGCCCGGGCCGCGTCTTTGTAGGTTCATCTCCCGCTCCACGCTCATTTTGGCAGACAACTTTCAGGGCCAAGCTGGT
>JAWOAO010000455.1:0-2565 GCA_046498485.1 Marinobacter sp.
CATAATCCGGGGCACCCGGTACCGGAGCAATCTCGGTATACTGCAGCACTTCCTGAATCTGCATAACGTTAATGCCGTAGGTTTCGTCATCCAGACGGAAGGTCACGTACTGCAGTACCTGATCATCCTGGGCCTGATTCACTTGTCCGCTCGGGGATGCCATAACGCTTTCTCCTTCTCGGCTGCCCGGCGGGCAGCCTGATCGTCAAAAATTCATCATCAGTGCCCAATACTATAATCAAGGGCACAAACCGTGCCAGCGTGACACGGTTTCTTTCAGTAACCAGACTGTACAGTTGCCGCCGAGCCAAGCCGGCTCAGCTCAGATCCAGGTGGTGTTCGCGCTCGGCACGCACCAGCAGATGCGCCATGGCGCGCGCATCGATCAGCGCGCACATCTGGTCAATAACCGTTCCGGCCAGCCAGGGCCGCTTGCTGCGCGCGGTACGCCAACGCACCTGATCCGGTCTCAGGGTAAACGACTGAGCCACATTGTCACAGGCCAGACCCCATTCGCTGTCGTTCAGGCGAATAACAAACCGATAGTTAGCGCGGGCCGCCGGGGGTACTCGCCCGGCCATGATCCACTCGGCCGTGTCGACCACCCGAAGGTTGTGGTCCCGATCCGGACGAATCCCCATGTACCAGCGGGGGCTGCCGGGAATCGGCCGGATTTCTTCTTCAATACGATGGATGGCCCCCAACAGCACCAATGGCACCGCCAGCTGCAGACCGGCAACAGTAAAGATCAGACACTCGAACGGGCCCTCTGACCATTCCGGACGCGCCGCTGCCTCAGCACTGACGGCATCGGCTTTGGTGGCTTCGACCGCTTGCGTAACCGGTTCCCGAGCCTGCCGAGCCACTGGCCGGGGCGCCTGCACCCGCGTTTCTCTGCGCACAGGAGGCGCCGGTACCGGCACCTCGACGTCAGCGGAACGGGTCGCGGTGTGCAGTAACTCATCCAGATAACTGGCAATTGCCGCCTCCGGCGCTGCCAGCTGCGTCAATCTTTTGTCAGGCATGCTTCCGTTCCTTGGCGGTCGCCGTGATTGCCAGGACATCGTCCAATAAATGACGGTAGGCTCTGACGCCGTGGGTTTCGGCATCCAGGGCGGACGGAATAACGCCTGCCTGGCTGGCATCCCGGAACTTGGTATCGACGGGAATGGCAAAACGCCAGAGGCTGTCCTGATAGGTTTTACGCAATTGGTTCAGACTTTTTACCGACGCCTGGGTGCGACGGTCATACAGGGTTGGCACGATGGTGTAAGACAACTCGTTCTTTTGGGAGCGCATGATCATCTGCAGGGTATGCAGCATCCGCTCAAGACCCTTGATGGCCAGAAACTCGGTCTGAACCGGAATAACAAGATGTTGAGCGGCCGCCAATGCGTTAACCATAAGCACACCCAGCGACGGCGTATTATCCAGGATGACATAGTCAAAATCATCCCAGAGCTGGGCCAGGGCACGGGAAATGATCAACCCCATACCCCCGACGCCAACCATCCGCCGCTCCAGTGTGGCCAGAGCGGTGCTGGCAGGTAACAGCGATAAGCCCTGGTGACTGGTCTCAGTGATCAACTGGGCAGGCAGCCCCTCGGGCACCTTGCCTTGATGCTGAAACAGGTCAAACACACTGTGCGCGAGGGTATCGGGGTCATAGCCAAACCAGCTGGTCAGGGAGCCATGGGGGTCCAGGTCGACCACCAGCACACGCTTGCCCCGTTCGGCCAACAAACCGCCCAACGCCACCACTGAGGTTGTCTTTCCGACACCGCCTTTTTGATTGGCTACTGCCCAGATGCGCACTCTTGTCACTCCAATCATGGATTAGCCCGATCAAACGACCGGCAGCTATTAACCCTATCGGCATGCCGTCCGGAAACTTGACCGGGGAATTCCGACACTGGCCGGCAAATGTTTGCCGATTGTGGGTTCTGAACAGACTGTAATACAGGAAGCGTGCCAGATCGGCCATACGCAACGGCCACCGACTGGTCAGCGCATGGCACCACGGATGCTGGCGTCCCGGGAGATCAGCAGAACCACCCGCCGGTTACGGCGCCGGCCCTCGTCAGTATCATTTCTGGCAACCGGCTGGTATTGGCCATAACCAACGGCTGCCAGGCGCTCTGGCTCGACCCCTTCCATCATCAGCATGCGGGCAACGGCGGAAGCACGGGCGCTGGATAATTCCCAGTTGGAGGGAAACCGATTGGTGCGGATGGGCTGATCGTCCGTGAAGCCTTCAACCTTGACGGCGTTGTCGCGATCGCGTACCACCATGGCAATCTTCTCGATGACCTGGAAAGCATCATAATGCGGTTCGGCGTTGCCGCTACTGAACAACATACTGCTTGGCAGCTGGAGCTCCAGCCACTGCTCGCTGGATTCCATACTGACCACGCCCTGACTGATCAGCTGATCAAATGCCAGGGCCAGCTGGCCGGCCATGGCATTCAGGGCTTCGGTCCTGCTCTCGGCGTCCTGTTCCGGGGCACGGGGCGCCTCGGCAACAGGTGGCGCAATGACATCGTCATCGGGTCTTGCCGGCGTGCG
>JAWOAO010000246.1:0-3887 GCA_046498485.1 Marinobacter sp.
TTTTTTGTTTTTTGAATGATGGCCTGAATCTTTTCCAGTTTTTTGTTAATATCATTTTCTTCTGCCTTACCATCCGTTTTTGGAGTAATAGATCTGTAAAAAAACTCTAAGCTGTATAGCGAACCAAGAAAGAACTCGATATTTTTCTGAAACTGATCGTCATTTACGTCAAATTGAATGTGTTCTTTTAACCAAGTTTTGTTATCAGCACTTAACTCTGATTCAAAAAATTCTTTGGCTAACAGAATCATTGTTGGAATGCCCAATTCATTTTTGTCTTTATCCTTAAATGAAGAACAACCAGATCCAATAAGGAAGGATAGGTTTTTGGTGTCCAACACTTTCCTGAAAGCATCCTGTATCTGCTCAATAGGGTCAGACTTATTTTCATTCTTTTTTTCGAGGATATTTTGTTCGCCCTTGAAAAAGAATATTTCCAGTTCTTTACTCATTGTATTGAGTATTTTAATTTACTCTAAAGTATTATGCAATTTCATAAACTCTTCTTCAAAACTCCCTTTCTGCTCCACTTCATTATAAAATGGCATACCCCAAATGATATATTCCTTGCCTTTCCATAGCTGTTCGATCTTGTGCTCTTTTCTTAACCGTTGCAGGAATTTTTCTTTCCATTCGTCCGTCTTTAGCAAATGGCTACCTTTGGGTTCTATGAATACTTGATAGTGGAACGATTTACTGGGCTTTTCCTGAATGAGAAAAAGGACAAAATCTGGTTCAATGGGCTTGCCATCATCAAGATTAAATATCTTGAAATGCCGTTCGTTCCGTACCAAATAGACTTCCGCGTACTTATCCTTTAGCCGATCATTCTTCGAAGCGTTCAGTTCGAATGGTCAGAATGTAACCCAGGGCGTTCAGCGCTACAGCATTGTCCGGCTGTTGCGCCAGGATCGCCCTGAGATCCTGCTCTGCCTGGCTGGTATTTCCGAGGGTGTCGTGGAGCATGGCTCGGGCATAACGAATCTGGGTGTTGTCAGGGAATGCTTCCAGAGCGTCATCGGCGGCTGCCATGGCCTCAGTTTGTCGTTCCTGGTCCAGCAGTAAATTGACTTCCAGTAGCCAGAAATTTTCGGCTTGCCCCGGGTTGGTCTCCCTCAGGCCTTGAATGTTTGCCAGGGCGTCGTCCAGTTCGCCGGCCTCTGCTTGCAATTCGCTCGCCCTGGCCAGGGCAGGAAAGAAATAATTGCCGTTTTCAACGCTCAGGTAATAGCCGATGGCCTGGGGGGTGTTGCCGGCCTCTTCTTCCAGTCTGCCCAGGTAATAGCTGGCCTCATCGTAATGATGTCCTTGCTCGGCCAGCTGGACCAGCTGTTGTCTGGCCAATTCGGTTTGGCGGTTTTCCAGCGCCACCAGAGCGTATGAAAGTCGCAGGCCGGGCGTTTCCGGGTAGCGTTTGACCAGGCGCTCAAACTCGTCCTGGGCCGCCTGCAATTCGCCTTCGTTGATCAGTATACGACCATAGAGCGTGCCCAGCTGACGGTTGGCCGGGTAGCGCCGGGTATTGGTGGTCAGGTAGCTCAGCGCCGTTCTGGTCTGACCGGTCTGATAGAGCAGGTCGCCCTTGAGCACGATGGCAGGCTGAAAGTCGGGCTCGCTGATGGTCAGAGCCTCAAGGCGCTCCAGAGCCTGCTCCGGGGCGTCGGTGATTTTGAGGAGGAGGGCGATGCTGTATTCCAGCTCCGGTGTGTCGGGGTGACGCTCGGCCAGTTTTTGATAGAGGTTCAGCAGCTCCTGTTGCTGCTCGGCCGGCAGGCTGGCGGACATGGCGGCCAGGCTGTCGAAATCGGCGTCTTCACCCTGCGCCATGATCCGCTCCATGTGGCTCAGGGCGGTTTCAAGATCCTGTCGTTTGACCGCCTGGATGGCCGAGACCCGGTGCGCCAGAAGATTGTCCGGCTCCAGGCCAAGCCACAGTTCGGCCAGCTGCAGTTGGGCGTTGTCGGCATTGAGTGTCTGGGCGATGCGCATGGCTCTGGTGATGACGCCTTTATCTTTCGATGTTTTTGCGGCGTTGAGGTAGTTCACCAGGGTGACGTCATAACGGCCGCGCTGGGCGGCAATTTCAGCGGCCAGCAGCTGATAGAGGACGTCCGGCTCGAAATCCGCATAGCGCACTGCGTCGGTTTGGGGTTGGGGCATGGTTTCGGCTATCGGCTCATCAACCGTTTGCTCAGAGGTCCCGGAGAAGCTGGCGCAGCCGGGTAAAACGGCGAGGCTGAACCCCAGCAGGCAGGTAACCAGATACGGTGCGGATTTTTGCATGCAACTTCCCGTGTGCTGTCGGCGGTACGTCAGGATTAGCCATATATTGCCCCCTGAATTGAGGCAGATCGGGTTATGGCCATGGTCAAGGCCCTATAATGGCATAAGCGTCAGAACTTGCCCAACCTGTCCGCAGTTGCCGAAGTCGTACCGTTTACGGGTGGCAGCCGGTGACTCACGCCGTTAGAATGGCAAGTAATATCCACGACTGGCAAAGGGTTTTCTAACCTCCAAATGGCATTGCTGACACTGGGAATCAATCACCGTACCGCACCCGTGGAAATCCGCGAGCGTGTGGCCTTTACCCCGGAGCGGATGGCCGAAGCCTTCTCTGAGCTTCGCGCGGCCACCGGTGCCAGTGAGGCAGCGATACTGTCGACCTGCAATCGCACCGAGCTCTACCTGGCCGGCGACGACGATTGCGCGCCCGCCGTATTGCGGTGGCTGGCGGGGTTTCATGGGCTTGATGTGGCCGATCTCGAGAATGTGCTTTACGTGCACCGGGATTCCGATGCCGTTCGCCATATGATGCGGGTGGCGGCAGGCCTCGACTCCATGGTGCTGGGTGAACCGCAGATCTTTGGTCAGCTCAAGGACGCCTATGTTCTGGCTCGGGAGCATGGCGCCAGCGGATCGTTCCTGTCACGGTTGTTTGAACATACCTTCTCGGTGGCCAAACGGGTTCGAACCCAGACCGCCATTGGCGAGAACCCGGTGTCGGTGGCTTATGCCTCCGTCAGCATGGCGCACCACATTTTTGCGGACATGTCCCGCAACAAAGCGTTGCTGATCGGGGCCGGAAAAACCATTGAGCTGGTATCCCGGCACCTGGCAGACGCCGGCGTGCGCCAGTTTGTGGTGGCTAACCGGACCCTGGAAAGGGCCCAGGCACTGGCAGAAACCCATGGCGGCAAGGGCATCCTGCTGTCGGAAATTCCTGATTATCTGTCGGATGTGGACATCATTATCTCTTCCACCGCCAGCCCGTTGCCGATACTGGGTAAAGGGGCGGTGGAGCGGGCGCTGAAAAAACGTAAGCACCGCCCCTATTTTATGGTCGACATTGCGGTTCCTCGGGACATCGAGCCTGAAGTGGGCTCGCTGGCGGATGTTTATCTGTACACCGTCGACGACCTGCGCCAGGTGATTGAAGAGAATATCCGGTCCCGGGAAGGCGCTGCCCGGGAGGCGGAAAACCTGATCACCAGCGGTGTCCAGGAATTTCTGGATCAGCTGCGGGCCCTGGATGCGGTGTCGACGCTCAAGGTGTTCCGCGAGCGTGCCGAACTGCTGCGCGATATAGAGTCTGACAAGGCGTTGCGTGCCCTGCGTAACGGTGCCGATCCGGAAACGGTTGTGCGCTGCCTGGCCCGTGGTCTTACCAACAAACTGTTGCATCAACCCTCTGTGCAGGTTCGCAAGGCCATGGCCGAAGGCCGCACCGAAGTCACGGAGTGCCTGCGGGAGCTGTATCAGCTTGACGCCCTCGAAGCTGACGAGCCCGCCATCACGGAAAAACTATGAAAGCATCCATTCAGTCTCGCCTCGAACGCCTTGTTGAACGGTTCGAGGAGGTCAACGCGTTGCTGAGTGATGTCTCGGTG
>JAWOAO010000359.1:0-5581 GCA_046498485.1 Marinobacter sp.
GCCCGAGCCGATGATCACAGCGAATGCATCCGTACCACCACCCTCGACCGCAACCGAACCGAATCCGTTCGCCGCATCTGGCCGTATCTCCGGGATCGGCGAATTGATGCCTACGAAGACATTCTGAAACGGGTACGGGACTGAGACCGGCATGAAACAGAAAACGGACAGTGTTGTTGCCGAACTCAACAAGATTTTGCTGGGCAAGGATACCCAGGTACGACTGGCGCTGTGCGGACTGCTTGCCCGGGGTCACTTGCTGATTGAAGACATCCCCGGCATGGGCAAAACCACCCTGAGCCATGCCCTGGCCAAAATCATGGGCCTGAGTTATCAGCGCATCCAGTTTACCAACGACCTGTTGCCGGCCGATGTTCTGGGCTACTCCCTGTACGACAAACAGGCGGGCAGCCTGGTCTTCCACCCGGGGCCTATCTTCGCTCAGGTGGTGCTGGCCGACGAGATCAACCGGGCCTCACCACGCACCCAGAGCGCGCTGCTCGAAGCCATGGAAGAGCGACAGGTATCCATTGAGGGCGAAACCCGGCCACTGCCGTCACCGTTCTTTGTGATTGCTACCCAGAACCCGATTGAGCAGGGCGGTACCTTTCCGCTGCCGGAATCCCAGCTTGACCGGTTTCTGATGCGCCTGCGCCTGGGTTACCCGGACCCGAAAGCCGAGCGGGAACTGCTCGAAGGCGAAGACCGCCGGGCGTTAACGGATCGGCTGCAGGCAATTTTGCCCCATGACCAACTGATCGCTCTGCAAGCCGCCGTCGACAACATTTCCGCCAGCCCTGCCCTGCTGGATTATCTGCAACGCCTGCTGGAGCAGAGCCGGCGGATGCCCGGGCTGCTTTATGGCCTGTCGCCCCGGGCCGGTATTGGCCTGCTCAGGGCCTCAAAAGCCTGGGCGCTGATGGCCGGTCGCAACCACGTGCTGCCAGACGACGTACAGGCGGTTTTCCCATCCGTCGCCGAGCACCGGCTGGAGCAGGGTGAATCCGGCAAGAGCAAAGAGCGGGTGCGACAGTTACTGGCCACCGTCTCGGTACTTGAATAATCCGGCTGCGACCTCACTTAACACACCAGATCTTCCAAACACCAGCGAGAACTTCATGAGCGAAACCCGACACTCCCGACTGATCATTCTTGGCTCCGGCCCGGCCGGCTATACTGCTGCGGTCTATGCAGCCCGCGCCAACCTGAACCCGACACTGATTACTGGTATTGAGGTCGGTGGACAGCTCACGACCACGACCGATGTTGATAACTGGCCAGGAGACAACGACGGCGTTCAGGGCCCTGAACTGATGCAGCGTATGCAAAAGCACGCGGAACGCTTTGAAACCAGTATTGTTTACGACACCATCAACGAAACTGACCTGAACAGTCGCCCGTTCCGTCTCAAGGGTGACAGCGGCGAGTACACCTGCGACGCCCTGATTATCGCGACCGGTGCCTCGGCCATGTATCTGGGCCTGGACTCGGAAGAGAAGTTCAAGGGCCAGGGCGTCTCCGCCTGCGCCACCTGTGATGGCTTTTTTTACCGTAAGCAGAAAGTGGCAGTGATCGGTGGTGGTAATACCGCCGTTGAGGAAGCGCTGTACCTGTCCAACATCGCCGACGAAGTGACGCTGGTGCACCGTCGCGACAAACTGCGCTCTGAAAAAATCCTGCAGGACAAACTGTTTGAAAAAGCCAAAAGCGGCAACGTGAACATTATCTGGAATCATACGCTGGACGAAGTTCTGGGCGATGGCACCGGGGTCACCGGCATGCGCATCAAGAGCACGGCAGACGGCAGCACCCAAGACATTGATCTGGCCGGCGTGTTCATTGCCATTGGCCACAAACCGAACACCAGCCTGTTTGAAGGCCAGCTGGACATGAACAACGGCTATATTCACATTCAATCCGGCCTTACGGGTATGGCCACACAAACCAGCATTCCGGGCGTCTTTGCCGCCGGTGATGTTGCCGACCATGTCTACCGCCAGGCAGTCACCTCTGCCGGCTTTGGCTGCATGGCAGCCCTGGACGCTGAAAAGTTCCTGGATCAGCAAGACTGACCCGGACAGGAGCGCCATGACCTCGCTACCCTGGCTGGATCCAGACCAGCTCTGGTTCCCGCCTGCTACCGAAGCGCTGGAAGACCCGGACGGTCTTCTGGCCCTGGGCGGCGATCTGTCGTCAGAACGCCTGCGGCTGGCTTACCGTAACGGCATTTTCCCCTGGTTCAGCGAGGACCAGCCGATCCTTTGGTGGTCTCCCGATCCCAGGTGTGTGCTGTTTCCAGACGATGTTCATATTTCCCGAAGCCTTCGGCGCACCCTGAATCAGCACCGTTTTCAGGTCACCGCCGATCAGTGCTTCAGCCGGGTCATCCGCCTGTGCGCCACCACCCGGGACGAGGGCACCTGGATCACCGACCAGATGATAGCCGCCTACACCGGGCTGCACCGCCAGGGTGATGCTCATTCTATCGAAGTCTGGAACCGGCAGGGTGAACTGGCCGGCGGCATGTACGGCGTCGCGCTGGGGCGATGCTTTTTTGGTGAATCCATGTTTTCCCTGGAGACCAATGCCTCCAAGGTTCTGATGGTGCATCTGGCCCGCCAACTGGCCGCCTGGGGCTATCAGCTGATGGACTGTCAGGTGGAGAGCAGTCATCTGATGAGCATGGGAGCACGAACAATTCCACGAGCGGAATTTTTATCTATACTCAGAGCATGTGTGGATCGTAGGCCGGATCAATCAGACTGGACGTTCACTTGGCAATGGCCCGGGCCGGAGGAGTAAATGAGCAATCTAAGAACCCTCGTTTTCTTTGCTACCCCTTCCCATGACTGCAGCTACCTGCCAGAGCAAGAAGCAACCACGATGTTTGTGGACCCCAGAGCCGACATCGACAAAAGGCTCTACAGCCAGTTAACGGCATTGGGCTTTCGCCGCAGCGGCTCACACTATTACCGGCCCCATTGCGAACAGTGCAATGCCTGCATTCCGGTCCGGCTGAAGGTGGATCAGTTTCGTCCTGACCGTAACCAGCGCAGAGTGTTGCGCAAGAATGAAGACATTACCTGTAAACTGGTCCCGGCGTCTTTCAATGAGCGTTATTACCAGCTGTATGCGCATTATATTGAGGAACGTCATCAGGATGGTGATATGTATCCGCCGTCAAAAGAGCAGTTCACGTCGTTCCTGGTCGAGGGCTCAACCGATTCCTGGTTTCTGGAAATGTCGCTGGACGGCGAGCTGGCAGGCCTGGCAGCGGTGGATTTGCTGGACGACGGCTTGTCTGCGATCTACACCATTTTTGCCCCGGAGCTCGAACTCCGGAGCCTGGGCACCTTCGCGGTACTCTGGCAAATTGAAGAAGCGAAGCGGCGGGAATTACCCCATCTCTATCTGGGCTACTGGATCAGGGAATGCCGTAAAATGAACTATAAAACCCGATTCAGACCCATCGAAGCATTGCGGGACGGTCACTGGCGAGAGCTACAAATCGACTGAATTTTGCCAAACGTTAAGAAATCAGGCAGAATTGCGCAATTTAAAATCAACGAAAAGTATTCCGAACGAGGTTTTTACTGAATGGCGAAATCAGATGTCATTGAAATGGAAGGCGTTATTCTTGACACCCTTCCAAACACTATGTTCCGTGTTGAGCTGTCCAACGGCCACGTTGTGACCGCGCACATCTCAGGAAAAATGCGTAAGAACTACATCCGCATTCTGACCGGTGACAAGGTCAAGGTAGAATTGACGCCTTACGACCTGAGCAAGGGCCGCATCGTTTACCGCGCCCGTTAACGTCGAGTGACAAAAAAACCGCTGCCGGAACCGACAGCGGTTTTTTTTCAAGCACGGCAAAGCGAATCAGATCACAGTGCTTCGGCTGGCTCATCCTCATAGTCGAAGACGAGCTCATCGTCTTTCAGCTGGATGAAGACATCGCCACCCTTCTCTGCCAGGCTGCCAAACAGAATCTGCTCAGCCAATGGCCGCTTGATCTTGTCCTGGATCAGACGGGCCATCGGCCTTGCCCCCATGGTGACATCGTAACCTTTTTCGGCCAGCCAGGACTTGGCAGCGTCGTCCACGTGCAGTACCACGTGCTTTTCATCCAGTTGCGCCTGCAGCTCGGTCAGGAACTTGTCCACCACGTGCGTGATGGTGTCCTTCTGCAGATCAGCAAACTGAATGATGCCGTCGATACGGTTACGGAACTCTGGCGTGAAGGTTTTGCTGATCACCTCCATACCGTCACTGCGGTGGTCCTGCTCACTGAAACCGATCGACCGGCGGGCCATGCTTTCGGCACCCGCGTTGGTGGTCATCACCAGAATCACGTGACGGAAGTCCGCCTTGCGGCCGTTATTATCGGTCAGGGTTCCGTGATCCATCACCTGCAACAGCAGGTTGAAGACTTCCGGATGCGCCTTCTCGATTTCGTCCAGCAGCAATACACAATGCGGATGCTTGTTGACGGACTCGGTTAGCAATCCACCCTGGTCGTAGCCCACATACCCCGGAGGTGCACCGATCAGACGGGATACCGTGTGTCGCTCCATGTATTCCGACATGTCGAAGCGTACCAGCTCGATACCAAGCACCTTCGCCAGCTGCTTGGTCACCTCGGTTTTACCAACACCGGTGGGCCCGGCAAACAGGAAGGCACCCTCGGGCTTTTCCGGAGCTTTCAGGCCGGCACGAGCCAGCTTGATCGCCGTTGCCAGAGACTCGATGGCCGGATCCTGGCCGAACACCACCATTTTAAGATTCCGCTCCAGGTTGCGCAGCAGATCCTTGTCGCTGGTGGAGACGTTTTTCGGCGGTATCCGCGCGATGCTGGCCACGATATCTTCGATGTCGGTCACGTCGACGGTTTTCTTGCGCTTGTCTTCCGGCTGCAGGCGCTGTTTTGCGCCGGCTTCGTCAATCACATCAATGGCTTTATCGGGCAGGTGCCGATCGGTAATGTAACGATCCGCCAGTTCAGCAGCCACCCGCAGGGCCTGGTCGGTGTACTTCAGGTCATGATGTTTCTCGAAGCTTGGCTTGAGCCCTCTCAGGATCTGATAGGTGTCCTCAACGCTTGGTTCATTGACATCAATTTTCTGGAAACGCCGCGCCAGCGCACTGTCTTTCTCGAAGATGCCCCGGAATTCCTGGAACGTGGTCGAGCCAATGCAACGCAACTCACCGGAACCCAGCATCGGCTTGAGCAGGTTAGAGGCATCCATGACCCCACCAGAGGCCGAGCCAGCACCGATAATGGTGTGGATCTCGTCAATGAACAGGATGGCGTGATCCTGCTTTTTCAGATCACTGAGCAGGCCTTTCAGACGCTTCTCGAAATCGCCCCGGTACTTGGTACCGGCAAGCAAGGCGCCCATATCCAGTGAATACACCACGGCGTCCGAGATAATGTCAGGCACCTGGCCATCGACGATGCGTTTGGCCAGGCCTTCCGCAATCGCCGTTTTACCCACGCCAGCTTCACCCACCAGCAACGGGTTGTTCTTGCGCCGGCGCACCAGAATCTGGACCACCCGCTCCACTTCGTGCTCGCGAC
>JAWOAO010000369.1:0-4604 GCA_046498485.1 Marinobacter sp.
AGTAAAAAGCCTGCGCAGGTTCTCCAGAGAAGGAATGTCTGTTTGCGGTATTGCGTGAATGTCGAAATCGTCCAGAATTTGTTCTACATTATCCCAGCCGATCTGGAAGCGAATGTAATTGGCGTTGGGATCGGTGGTTAACGGGGTTATCGGCCGGCAGGTGGATCGCTTTAAGCATAAACGCTGGTTTCCGGTCAGCGAACTGCAGTTACACAAGGCCCGGAACCGCTTTAATCGCTATGGCCAATGGTCGCTGTTACTCGGCTGGGTGCCGATCCTTGGCGACCCCCTGACCCTCGTGGGCGGGATCATGCGTGTGCCCTGGCTCAACTTCGTGATTCTGGTGGGGATCGGAAAAGGCGTGCGTTACGCCTTTGTAATCTGGGTAGTGCTGGAGGCCACCGGCTTCGGCTCACCCGCACCCTCACCGTAAAGATACTTGCGAAGCAGGTCCTCACCGTTGAACTCCGAATGCAGCACCGCGATAAAGGTGTAAACACCAATCAGCTTGCGATTCAGAAACACGAATTCCTTCGGTGGCACCCGGAAGTAACGATTGATAGCCGACCGGGCTGCCTGTTTGGCAACCCGGGAGGGCAGGTCACTCTGCTTCCAACGATATTCACCCTGCGCGTTCACGGCATAGTCTGGCCACTGACTGCGATCTCCTGACAGAGGCTCGAGTACCGACATGCAAACCGAACCGAACTTCTCAAGAACCTCCTCCGGCCAGTCCCGGTTCATGAACCGAAGGGTGACGCCGCCGTCAATGACCTGATCGAGATTCTGTTCATAGGACGCCCGGATCATCTGAATGACCGGATCCAGAAACTGCCGTGAGTAGCTCTGAACCGCACCGAAATCCAGTAACACAATGCGGTCGTGCCCGGGCGCTTCGCCTTCTTCGCCGGCAATCCGTATCCGGTAGTTGCCAAAGTTCGGATCGGTCTGTATTTCACCCCAGTCAAACAACTCCCGGAAGAACAGCTCTAACGCGGCCTTGCCCAAGGTACTCCGGCGGGCCAGCGACAGATTCCGAACTGCCGGTGAGCCTACCGAATGACCATGCTCATAGGTCGAGGCAATGATGTGATCCGTTGAGTACTCCGGCAGCACATGGGGGACAATAAAACGTGGATCAGACGCCAGCATGATGCGGAATTTTTCGGTGGTTCTGGCTTCCAGGTGATAGTCCACCTCCCGGTGCATCATCTGCCGGACTTCTTCCAGCCAGTCGGTAAACTCCGGGCCACAGCTGACCAGTCGGGCCACTTTAAGCAGCTGGGCAACCGCATTGAGGTCGCTGTCTATCGCATCCGCCACCCCGGGGTATTGTACTTTCAGCACCAACTCCAGCCCATCACTGCGCCTTACCGCCCGGTGCACCTGACCAAGTGAGGCGGCACCGATGGGCTCCGGATCTACCTCAAGCTCCGCCAGGCGCTCGGCGCCCATCTCGGCTTTCAACACCCGCTCAATCGCTGACCACTCGAGTGATGTGGTCTGATCTTCCAGCGTGTGCAATGCCTCGGTGACCTCTTCCGGCAGAAAATGCTCACCGTAGAGTGCCATCACCTGCCCGATCTTGACCACGCTGCCTTTGAGCCGCCCGAGTTCATCCACCAGAAAACGAGCCTGGCTCGACAGCATCGCGCGATGGCGTTGCTCCCGGGTGTCCTTATCGCTGAACCAGTTAGTCGCCATATGCGATGCCATACGGGTGCCCGCAAACAAGCCAGCCTTGGTCAGCGATAGCCGGCGCTCGAAGCTGCCGGTTTTGATGCGAGACACGGATTTTCCGGGGCGGCTTGAAGACATGGATAACCTGTATGGTCAGAAGATGGTGAGCTTACCGGTCGTTTCCGGTGCACCCAAAAAGTGCCTTGTTGTCATTATACGGATCCCGGGCGGTGACAGCCTAACCGATCGGTCGCCGATTTTTCGCTTCTGCCTGCCCGGTGTCACCAGCCCTGACGCTGCTCCACCTGCGTGTGCCCCAGGCCGCTGATCAGCGCTTGCACCAGCCGGCCCTCAATCTCATAGACCGATATGCCGGGCTCAAAATCACTGACCTGACACATGGACATTCCGGCATAACCACAGGGGTTGATCCGGCTGAACGGTTCCATGTTCATGTTCACATTAAGCGCCAGGCCATGAAACGAACAGCCCCGGCGTACCCGCAATCCCAACGACGCAATCTTGGCACCGTTCACATAGACTCCAGGGGCATCTGGTCGCGGCGCCGCAGCTATGTCTGACTCAGCCAGAGTAACGACAATGGCCTGCTCGATCTGATCCACCAAGGCTCTCACACCCAGCTTGCGCCGTGACAAATCAATCAGCAAGTAGATGACCAACTGCCCCGGGCCGTGGTAAGTGACCTGTCCGCCCCGGTCTACCTGAATCACCGGAATGTCCCCCGGCAACAGGATATGCTCTGCCTTGCCGGCCTGGCCCTGGGTGAACACCCGCGGATGCTCCAGGCACCACAGCTCATCCACGGTAGCCTCATCCCGGTTGGCGGTGAACGCTTTCATCGCTTCCCAGGTTTCCATGTAGGGCTGCTGGCCCAGCGAACGGACGATCAGATCGGTCATATCGTCACAGTACCATGTGAACCCTGCCGCTGGCTTTCAGGTCATTAAACAGGGCTTTCAGTTGCTCTTCACCGGTGGCCAGGATCTTGAGCTGCACCGATGAAAATCGTCCTTTACTGCTGTCCTTCACCGAGATGTCGGTTTCGCAGATGCCTGGTGCATGCTGTTCGACTACCTCGACTACAAATTCCGTAAAGTCTGGCGCCGACGTCCCGATTACCTTGATCACATAGTCACAGGGAAACTCGATTTTTGGCGGTTTGGGCTCACTCATGCCGCATTACTCCCCGGCCACTGGCCATTCAAGCCAGCGGCCTCTGTCAGAATAGTTGTATGAAAAACAGCTTGATTGCGTCCCACAGGCGCTTGAACAGCCCACCTTGCGGTACCTCGGTCAACGCCAGAACCGGCTCGTCAACCACAGTCTCGCCGTTGAGGGTGACCTGTATCCGGCCCAATTCAGCACCCACCTTGACCGGTGCTTTGATGACAGAATCAAGATCAACCACCGATTCAAGCTGATCTTTCGAGCCACGGGGAATGGTCACGTGCACGTCTTGCGCCAGCCCGATTGAAATCTGATCGCTGTTGCCGCCCCAGACCCTGGCATCCACCAGTTCCTGGCCCGCACGGAACAGACGCGCGGTTTCGTAATAACGGAAACCGTAGTTGAGCATTTTCTGGACTTCCTGCGCACGTGCCTGGGCACTGCTGGTGCCCATCACTGCCGCGATCAGACGGGTATCGTCACGCTTGGCAGACGCCACCAGACAATAACCGGCCTCTTCGGTATGGCCGGTTTTCAGGCCATCCACGCTCTCGTCACGCCACAGCAGGCTGTTGCGGTTGGGCTGCCGGATATTGTTAAAAGTAAAGCTCTTGACGGCGTAGAGCGGATAATTCTCCGGATAATCCTCAATGATCGCCTGAGCCAACACGGCCAGATCGTAAGCAGTCGAGTATTGATCGGGTGACGGCAAGCCGGTCGCGTTTTCAAAGTTGGTGTTGGTCATGCCCAGCAACTTTGCCTGCTGGTTCATGATGTCGACAAACGCGCTTTCGCTGCCGGCAACAAACTCGGCCAAAGCAACAGAGGCATCGTTACCCGACTGAATGATGACGCCCTTCAGAAGGTCTTCAACCGACACCTGTGTGCCTTCCCGAACGAACGTGCGGGAGCCCCCGGTCTGCCAGGCATTGACACTGATTGGCATGGAAGAAATCCCAATCACAAAGGAGTGATTATGAAACGGACTATTCTTCTGACACTCGCGCTTCTCATGGCAGCCGGTATGGCCTTCGCCACGGGACAGGGCGAAGGCGGGGCGATCGACATTGGCATTGCGATGCCCGAGACGCACGTCGAACGATGGCAGCGTGACGGCGCGGCGCTTCTCGAAGGCGCACAGGAGGCCGGATACAGCGCAGAGGTGACCTACGGCGACGCCGACCAGGGACAGCAGAACGAGCAGATTCAGAACTTCATCACCAAGGGTGCGAAGGTGCTCATCGTTGGAAACATCAATGAGGGCGTGAACTCGGTCATCTCCGAGGCGGCCGATGAAGGGATCATCGTAATCGCGTACGACCGGCTCATCACCGGCTCGGACGATTACAACTACTACATCACCTTCGATAACTTCAAGGTTGGTGAGTTCCAGGGCCAGGCAATCGCCGACGCGCTCGACCTCGACGGCGCTTCCTCGAGCGATCCGAAGTACATCACGCTCTTCGCCGGTTCGCCGACGGACAACAACGCGAACTTCTTCTTCGACGGTGCGATGTCGATTCTTCGCCCCTACGTAGAGGAAGGCGTTCTGGAAGTCGTGGGCCCCGCGCCGATGGACTCTTCGAGTCCGGACTTCACCCGTATCGCGACCGAGAACTGGCGTGCAGAAGTTGCCAAGGCTCGCATGGAGAACCTCCTGAGCAACGCGGCGCTGAACGTCACTCTGGACGCGGTCCTCGCACCAAACGACACGCTCGCGCGTGCGATCATCGAAG
>JAWOAO010000420.1:0-7067 GCA_046498485.1 Marinobacter sp.
AGCTGGATGTGCTGGATCGTCAGCTTGCTGACAACCGCTTCATCGCCGGCGACGATTACACCATCGCCGATATGGCGATCTGGCCCTGGTATGGGGCGCTGGTCACAAACCGGGTGTATGAGGCGGCGGAATTTCTCGAAGCGCACACCTATACTAACGTGATGCGCTGGACTGCTGAACTGGCCCAGCGCCCCGGCGTCAAACGCGGACGGATGGTGAATAAGGCCTGGGGCGAGTTGTCTTGCCAGTTACACGAGCGCCACCAAGCCAGTGATTTTGAGCTGCGTACCCAGGACAAACTGGAAGTCAGTAAATAAGGAGGAAAAATGGCGGTACCTGCGGCATTAACCGAGCACCAGATTTACCACCGCTGTCCACCGGAAAAACTGGACTTCGAGACCACAGACACTCTGGAAAATCTCGAGCTTCCGTTTGGTCAGGATCGTATGCTCCGTGCCCTCGAATTCGGTGCCAGTATGCGGGCCAGCGGCTTTAACCTGTTTGTACTGGGGCCTTCTGGCGCGGGCAAGCACGAACTGGTAAAGCGGTTTCTGGCTAACCATGCCGCAGGCAAGCCGGTGCCTTCAGACTGGTGCCATGTCTTCAACTTCCAGCAGTCTGACAAGCCCGTAGCCATCAAGTTGCCACCGGGCGAGGGGCGAACCTTCAAAAGTGATATGAGCGATCTGGCCAATGAGCTGAAAACTGCCATTCCGGCAACCTTTGAAAGTGAGGAATACCAGACCCGAATTCAGGAGTTGCAGGAAGAGGTGACCCGGCGTCAGCAAAAAGGTCTGTTTGCAATACAGGAAGAGGCCAACGCCAACAACATCGCGATGCTGACCACCCCCGCCGGCTTTACCTTTGCGCCGATGCGCAACGGCGAGGTGATTGAACCGGAGGAGTACAAGAAGTTCTCCGATGAAGAAAAAAAGCTGGTGGAAACCAAGGTGGAGGATCTCCAGAAGAAACTCCAGCAAGCCATTCAGCAGGTGCCTCGCCTGCGCAAGGAAGTGCGCGAGCGCATCCATGAACTCAATGAAGAAATGGTACAGCTCACCCTCGGTGGCCCCATTGGTGAGCTGCGTGAAAAGTGGTCCCATGTGCCGGCCGTGGTTGCCTACCTCGATGCGGTGCGCGAGGATGTGGTGGAGCACGCCGAAGCCTTTCAGGACAATGAGAATGGCGCACCCGCCGGGCTGTTGAACCGGTATCGGGTTAACTTGCTGGTGGATAACGCGGACACCCGGGGTGCACCGGTGGTCTACGAAGACCTGCCCAATCACCAGCACCTGACCGGGCAAATCGAGCACCGTGCTCACCAGGGTAACCTGTATACCGATTTTACCCTGATCCGCGCCGGTTCACTCCACCGCGCCAACGGCGGTTATCTGGTTCTGGATGCCCGCCGGATTCTGACCCAGCCGATGGCCTGGGAAAGCCTGAAGCGCCTTCTGTTTTCCGGTGAAATCCGGATTGAGTCTCTGGAACGATTGTATGGCCTGGCCACCACTGTCAGCCAGCAGCCGGAGCCGATTCCCCTGAAGGTGAAGGTGGTGCTGCTTGGCGAGCGCATGCTGTATTACCTGCTGTCCCATTACGATCCGGACTTTCTGGACCTGTTCAAGGTGCAGGCGGATTTTGAGGATGATCTGAACCGCGATGATGAAAGCCTCCATCTGTATGCCCGGATGATTGCCACCATGGCCCGGTTATCCGGAGTCAAAGCTCTGGATCGCGCTGCGGTTGCCAGAGTGATCGAGCATGCCAGTCGCCTGGCCAGTGATCAGAAAAAACTGACGGCTCACGACCGGGTTCTCAAAGATCTGCTCAGCGAGGCAGAGCACTGGGCCGTTGCGGCGGGCAGTGAGCGTATCGAAGTCTGTCATGTCCAGCAGGCTATTGATGAGAGGGAGTATCGCGCCAGTAGAATCCGTGAGCGTAGCATGGAGCAGATTCGCCGGGGTGTGATGATGATTGCCACCAGGGGTGAGCAAGTGGGGCAGGTGAACGGGCTTTCGGTTTTACAGCTGGGCGCCACCCGGTTTGGCCAGCCCACCCGGATTACCGCCACCGCGCGACCCGGCAAAGGTCAGGTCGTGGATATCGAGCGCGAAGCGAAACTGGGTGGGCCAATTCACAGCAAGGCCGTGATGATCCTGTCCCGGTTCCTGGCTCACCGTTATGCGCCCATGAGCGAGTTGTCGCTTTCCGCCAGCCTGGCGTTCGAGCAGTCTTATGGAGGTGTGGAAGGGGACTCTGCCTCGGTGGCAGAAACCTGTGTGCTGCTGTCGGCGATCACCGGTGTTCCGCTGAAGCAAGCGCTGGCGGTGACCGGATCCATGAACCAGTATGGCGAAGTTCAGGCTGTGGGGGGTGTGAACGAGAAAGTCGAAGGCTTTTTCAATGTTTGCAAACAGGCTGGCGACGTCAATGGCCAGGGTGTGTTGCTGCCGGCCAGTAACGTGGAACATTTGATGCTCAATGAAGACGTGCGCCAGGCTGTGCGCGAAGGGCACTTTGCCATCTACCCGGTAACCGGTATCGATCAGGCCATCGAGCTGATGACCGGGATGGAAGCCGGTGAGCCGGATGCCGGTGGCAACTTCCCGGAAAACAGCTTCAACCGGCGGGTGGCAGATCGGCTGGCGGAGTTTGCGGAAGTCAGTAAAAAGGAGGATGACAACGGCGGCGGCAATAATCATGGGGGCAAGGACAGTGACTGACCTGCCCGCAAACCACGCTGACCACGGCACAGCAAGCGGACGCATACTGGTGCTTCTGGACGGGTCCCGGATGAGTTATGCCGCCCTGGAAGCTGCCGCGAAGATTGCGGCACACTCGGGTGCCGAAGTGCAGGGGGTGTTTGTCGAAGAGCTGAACCTGCTGCGCAGCGCCGGTTATGGCTTTGCCCGGGAAGTGGGTTCGGTGTCTGGTGTCAGCCGGCCCTTTGATGTGGCCGAGCTGGAGCGGCGTATGCAGAGGCTGGCAGATCAGGCGCGCCGGGCACTGGCAGGCGCAGTGGGGCATTATGGTGGCCGCTACACCCTGAGTATTAGTCGGGGCAGTGTGGTTGAAGAAGTCCTGGCGCTGGCGGGGCCCGAGGACTTATTGGTTCTTGGTCGTGTTGGCTGGTCTTCGGCACCGGGCGCATGCCTGGGATCCACTGCCACCGGCCTGCTTCGCCGGTCTCAGGGCAGGTTGCTGCTGTGGAGTGAACAGCAGGTGTTGTCCCAGGGCAGGATTGTGGTGTTCCTCAATGATCACGAGGACGCCAACGGCCGGGCAATCAAGGCAGCGGCCGACGCGATCGGGCATTCCCGTCAGCCGGTGACGCTGCTGTTGGCTGCAGATGCTGCCTTGTCACCAGAAGCTCTGACTGCACTCAAACAGAATCTGGGTGCTTCTGACTCACAGATTCGGGTACAAAGACTGCCGGCCACCGACCCGATCACCGTTGTGCGGGTATTACAGCAGGAGAGGGCGACCCAGCTGGTACTCAGTCGGGAGTGTGCACTGCTCCGGGCATCCGGTGCCGAGCAGTTGCTGGCGGCACTCAATCTTCCGGTCACGGTGACGCCCTGAGCCCACCGGCGATCAGGCGGTAGTGCGAGCGGCTTGGTGCTGCAGTATTTCTTTGACTTGCTCCGCTGACAAGGTTTCCTGTTTCAGCACCGCCTTGGCCAGAGCCTCCAGCTGGGCACGGTGTTCACCCAGAAAGTCACCGGTGGCTTTTTCCAAAGCCCACAGCTGGGACTGGATTTCGGCATCGATCAGCTCAGCCATCTTTTCACTGTACTCTCTCGGCTGGCCCATTTCCCGGCCGAGGAAGACGTGCTCCTCGCCAATGCTCAGACCCAGGGGGCCTATTTTGTCGCTCATGCCCCACTGGCCGATCATCCGGCGTACCAGAGTCGTGGCTTCCTTCAGATCGTTCTGGGCCCCGGTGCTGACTTCGCCGTAGATCAGCTTTTCAGCACATCGACCACCAAGCATGACCTTGATGCGATCTTTCAGGTAGCTTTCGGTGTAGGTGTAGTGGTCGTCCCGCGGGGTTTGTTCGGTCACCCCCATGGCCATGCCGTGCGGGATGATGGTGACTTTGGTGAGTGGATCGGCGCTGGGCATGTAATAGGCCATGATGGCGTGGCCGCATTCGTGGTAAGCCACGGCTTCCCGTTCCTGCGGAGGCAGCTGAGCGTCTCGCTCTTCGCCAAGAATAATCCGGTCCCGGGCAATTTCGAAACAGTGATCGTTCACCTCGTGGAGGTTTTCCCGGGCGGCAGTCAGTGCGGCCTCGTTGACCAGATTCTTCAGGTCCGCGCCGGAAAATCCAATGGTCCGGGCTGCTACCTGCTCCAGATTTACATCATCGGCCAAAGGCACTTTGCGTACGTGAACTTTCAGAATAGCGGTGCGGGCCTCTTTATGAGGGCGGTCGAGGGTGATCGTGCGGTCAAACCGGCCGGGGCGGAGCAAAGCGCTGTCCAGAACGTCGGGCCGGTTGGTGGCGGCCAGCACCAGGACATTTTCATGGGCTTCGAAGCCATCCATTTCGGTGAGGATCTGGTTCAGGGTTTGTTCCCGTTCATCGTGGCCACCGCCCAGGCCTGCTCCCCGTGAACGGCCGATGGCGTCCAGTTCGTCGATAAAGATCAGCGCTGGCGCGTCTTTTCGTGCCTCCTTGAACATGTCTCGCACCCTTGCTGCGCCGACACCCACGAACATTTCAATAAATTCCGAGGCGCTGATGCTGTAGAAGGGCACTTCTGCTTCACCGGCAATGGCTCGGGCCAGCAGGGTTTTGCCAGTGCCTGGCGGACCAACCAGCAGAATCCCTTTGGGCATGACCGCCCCGAGCTGTTGGTATTTTTCCGGTGATTTCAGGAAGTCGATCACCTCGGCAATTTCCCGTTTGGCAGACTCGATGCCGGCGACATCGTCCAGCGTGGTTGATGAGGTTTCCTTGCGGGCTCGGCGAGCTCTGGATTTGGCGTAATCAAGGGGCCCACCACTGCCGGTCATGCGTTTTTGGGCTGCGCCCCAGAACCAGAACATTATCGCCAGTAACAGTATCCAGGGCATGAAGCCCAGAATCAGGTCTTGCCACCAGGGGCGCCCGGATGGTGCGCCCCTGATCAGCACTTGCTGGCGCTCAAGCAGAGGCAGCAATTCCGGATCCTCCATGGGCGGGCGAAGGGTCAGGAAGCTGGTCGTGGACGGGGTCGTATCTGAACTCAACGCGCCCGCACCGGCCTCGGTAAACTGCCCACGGATTTCCTCGTTGCGCAGGGTTACCTCCGCCACCTCGCCGGCGGTGACCGCTTCCTTGAACTCGGAATACGCCAGCTGCTGTTGCTGCGGCTGGTTAGCCCCTTGCATCCACAGCACCGTCAGGAAAATTGCCGCACTTAACCACAAAAATGAATACTGATTCGGGATAGCCGGTTGCGGATTGTCTTCCGGTTGTTTCTGGTTGTCTGACCCATCTGGTGATGTCATTTTGGTCTCCGGTCACCCTCCATGATTTTGGCGACAAATACGGATTTGCCATAGGTCTCGAATGACCATTTCAGGGTGTCTGAAAGCACTTTCATAACCTCATCATAGTCGCCAAAAAATTCTGTGCTCATGCGCCCTGGATAGACCTCCAGTCCGCTTTGCTCGAGCCGGGCGATCAAGTCATGAATGGGCTGTTTGTAGTTATCTTTGAGGGGATAGCAGCTCAGTTGTACAGAGAGAAACATAAGGCCTCCGGTCAGGTCAGTGGCGTTGGTCAATGACTGTTCTCAATAACCCAGGGCGGATGACGTGCTGCGCCTGGGGTCTGCAGCTCCGTAGAGAGTACCATCATCGCCAATCATGATGCTCTGGATGGCTCCCATGGCGGTGCTGCTGGTTACCGTATGGCCGCGAGCTTCCAGCAGGCCGATGGTGTCCGGGCTCAAGCCCTGTTCAATACGTATTTCGTCCGGCAGCCACTGATGGTGAATACGTGGCGCGTTCACGGCGGTCTGTATGTTCATATTATGGTCGATGACGTTCATTATTACCTGCAAGGTGGTGGTAATGATGCGGGAGCCGCCCGGACTGCCGGTGACCAGAAAATTCCGGCCATCCTGGCGGACAATGGTGGGTGACATGGAGCTGAGCATGCGTTTGCCCGGCTCAATCTTGTTGGCGTCACCGCCAATCAGTCCGTAGGCGTTGGGCACGCCGGGCTTGGCGCTGAAATCATCCATCTGGTTATTAAGCAGAAAGCCGGCGCCGGCAACGGTAATGCCGGATCCGTAACTGAAGTTAATAGTATAGGTGTTGGAGACCGCGTTGCCCCAGCGATCCACCACCGAAAAGTGGGTGGTTTCAGGGCTTTCCCGGGCGGCAGGCTGGCCGTGGTTGATTTCACTGGAAGGCCGTGCCTGGTCCGGGCTGATGGTTTGTCGCAGTTCGGCGGCGTAGTCCTTGCTGGTCAGGCCACTCAGGGGTACGTCGACGAAATCGGTGTCACCCAGATACTCTGACCGGTCGGCGTAGGCCAGTTTCATGGCTTCGGCCATACGGTGAATGGAGTCGGCCGAGTTGTGGCCCATGGCACCGATGGGGTAGCCCTCCAGAATGTTCAGGATCTGGACAATGTGAGTGCCGCCGGAGGAGGGGGGCGACATGGAAAAAATGTCGTAGCCCCGGTAGCTGCCGTGCACTGGCTGGCGCACAGCGGGCTGATAGTTTTTCAGATCTGCCAGAGTGATCAGGCCATCATGGCGCTGCATTTCGGCTACGATCAGTCGGGCGGTTTCGCCCTCATAAAAGCCTTCGATACCGGCATTGGCAATGCGCTGCAGGGTGGCGGCCAGCTCCGGCTGTTTGAACATTTCGCCGGGCTGTGGTGCGGAACCGTCTTCTTTATAGAAGGTGGCTCTGGTGGCGGGCCAGCGCTGTAAACGATCTCTGGCTTGTTCCAGGCCTTCGGTGAAGCGCTGTGGCACGGCAAACCCGTTTTGTGCCAGGCGAATGGCTGGCGCCAGGGCCTCTTTCAGCGAGAGGGTGCCGTGTCGCTCCAGGGCCAG
>JAWOAO010000437.1:0-6793 GCA_046498485.1 Marinobacter sp.
TGTCGGCGGCTCGCAGGAAAGGGCCCGGGAAAGTGTCTGAGTACGCATTGGATGTCGACGATCAGGCCCGTCAGGACCAGATTGCGGCCCGGGTGGCCAGCCTGTCGGATCCGGACGAAGAGCGCATGCTGTTGCGCTGCCAGAAGATCATTCCGTTGCATGCGGAGGCCCGGATGGCCGCCCAGTATGAAATTCTGATCAGCATGTACGATGACAGTGGCCAGCTGGTTACCGGTCAGGATTTCGTGCGCATGGCGGAGCGTTACGACCGCATGCAGGCGGTTGACCGGTGGGTGGTCGGGCATATGCTGGACTGGCTTCGGGATCGGGGGCCAGAGCCCCGCCATGTCGATGGCGTGTGCATTAACCTGTCCGGGTATTCACTGAACGACCAGAGTCTGCTGGAATTTATTTATGAAAAACTCAGCGAAAAAGACGCACCCATCGAACGTTTGTGGTTCGAACTGACCGAAGCCTCAGCGATTCACGATGTGCAGGCGGTGGCGGATTTCATGCTGGAGATGAAAGAGCTGGGTTGCCGGTTCTGCCTTGGCAATTTTGGTAGCGGGCCGAATTCGTTCCAGTTCATGCGGTCGTTGCCGGTAGACCTGATCAAGATCGACAACGCCTTTACCGGGCAGCTGATCTCGAGCCAGACCGATCAGGCCATGGTGAAGTCGATGGTGGATATGGCCCATTACATGAACCGGGAAGTTATTGCCTCTCAGGTTGAATCCCGTGAGGTTCTGGATATGCTGAGACAGCTGGGTGTCGATTATGCCCAGGGCTTTGTGGTTGAGAAACCCCGACTACTGACCAGTCTCACCTGATCCGGGAATTGTCCTGTTATGTCCAAACGCCATCCGATCATTGCGGTTACCGGCTCATCCGGCGCGGGTACCACCACCACCGGTCAGATTTTCAGAAAACTGTTTGCCGGTGAAGATATCCGCGCTGCGATGGTCAGTGGCGACAGTTTCCACCGTTACACCCGTGAACAGATGGCGCGGCTGGCGGCCAAGGGCCAGTTCGGCGAACGCAACCACTTTGCCCTGGCGGCCAACCACATTGACCGGTTGGAGGCCCTGTTTTATGACTATACCCACACCGGCAACGGCCGCTACCGGGAGTATGTGCACGACGAAGACCGGGCGTTGGTCGGAGCCGGGCATAAACCGGGCACCTTCACGCCCTGGGGGCCGTTGCCGGCGGACACCGATCTGCTGTTTTACGAGGGCTTGCACGGCGGGGTGATCAGTGAAAACGTCAACATCGTCCAGTATGTTGATTTGCTGATCGGCGTGGTGCCGATTGTGAACCTGGAATGGATTCAGAAAATTCACCGGGACACCAATCGGCGAGGTTACAGCGAGGAGGCGGTGGTCCAGACCATCATCAACCGCATGGAAGATTATGTGCACGATATCGTGCCCCAGTTCGCCCGGACTCACATCAACTTCCAGCGTATTCCTCTGGTGGATACCTCCAATCCCTTCATTGCCAGGGAGGTGCCGACGGAAGACGAAAGCATGGTGGTGATCCACTTCCGGGATTACACCGATGTGGATTTTGCCTGGCTGCTCCAGGTGATACCCCAAAGCAGCCTGTCCCGTCACGACACCCTGGTGATCCCGGGCCCGAAAATGGCGCTGGCCATGGACCTGATTCTCCGGCCCATGGTGCAGAAACTGATAGCGGACAAAACTTTTGCCTGAGGCTCAGGCGGTCAGTCGGCCGGTCTGGTAGTCGCGCAGGGCCTGTTCGATTTCCTCCCGGGTGTTCATCACGAACGGGCCGTACTGCACTATTGGCTCGCCGATGGGCCGACCGGCAATCAGCAGCAGCCTGGCACCGGCGTCGTCTGCCGCTACCAGCATCTCGTCGCCATCGCCGAGCACGTTGGCGGCGGACCTGGTCAGCGCTGCGCGCTCATCGCCCGTCACCAGGTGGGCGCTGCCCTGGTACAGATACAGCATGGCATTGAGCTGCGCGGCGACCGGCAGCGCGACTTGCGCATGGGGCTCCAGGTGAATGTCGGCGTACAGCGGCTGAGTACTGCCACCGGTGACGGCGCCGACAATCTCGGCACCACTGACGCTTAATGTTCCGGCAATCAGCTTTACCGAAGCGCCAGCCTGGTTGAACACCGGGATGTCTTCCGGCTGGATGTCGTGATAGCCGGCCGGCTTCATTTTTTCAGCGGCGGGCAGGTTCAGCCAAAGCTGGAAACCGCGCATGACACCAGACTCCTGCTGGGGCATCTCGGAATGGATAATACCCCGGCCGGCGGTCATCCACTGCACGCCACCGTTGCGCAAGTTGCCACGATTACCCAGATGATCCTCATGCAGCATATGGCCTTCGATCATGTAGGTGACCGTCTCGAAACCCCGGTGCGGGTGGTCGGGAAAGCCGGCAATGTAATCCCGGGGCTGGTCCGAGCCGAACTCGTCCAGCATCAGGAACGGATCCATGCGGACAGTCTGGCGTTGCCCCAGCGAGCGTTTGATGCGCACACCGGCACCGTCTGAGGTGTCCAGAGCGGGAATAATCTGTTGCAGGGAGCGGAGTGCCATGTCTTCCTCCTCAGGAATGCGTAGACCTCCATTAAACCGGGCTCAGGCAAAGGATAAAAACGCAGAATTCTGGATGGGCACATCAAAAAAACTGAAGGATCGGCGGCGGCCGGTTCTGGCCGCCGTCGAGGGCAGCTTATTCCACGTTGCGGGAGTAGAAGATTTCCAGCATCTCCCGGCGTAACCGGTCTTCAATGGACCGGGCTTCGGCCGGGTCCAGATCGCTGGCATTGACGCCGAACACGTAGTTGTCCAGATCGAAGTTTTTCAGCATCATCTTGGTATGGAACATATTTTCCTGATACACGTTAACGTCGATCATCTGATAGGCGTTCTGGGTGTCTTCCGTCAGGTAGTTCTGGATCGAGTTGATGTCGTGATCAATGTAGTGCTTGGTGCCGTCGACATCGCGGGTGAAGCCGCGCACGCGGTAGTCCACGGTAACCACGTCCGAGTCAAAGCTGTGGATCAGGTAGTTCAATACCTTCAGCGGTGAAATCAGGCCACAGGTGGACACATCGATGTCGGCACGGAAGGTGCTCACGCCGTCGTGAGGGTGGCTCTCCGGATAGGTGTGAACCGTCACGTGGCTCTTGTCGAGGTGCGCCACGATGGTGTCTGGCAACGGCCCGGGAGACTCCTCGTTATCGGCTTCACCGTCGGTGACCTCATGCTCGGCAATCAGCATGGTCACGGAGGCGCCGTGGGGCTCGTAGTCCTGGCGGGCGATGTTAAGGATGTTGGCGCCAATGATCTTGACCACATCGGTGAGGATCTGGGTCAGACGTTCGGCGTTGTACATCTCGTCAATATAATCAATATAGGCTTCGCGTTGCTCTTCGGTCTGCGCGTAACAGATGTCGTAGATATTGAAGCTCAGGGATTTGGTCAGGTTGTTGAAACCGTGCAGCTGGAGTTTGTTCTCCATGCTCAGCCCCTCCGGATAATGGAGATGAATGACAGCAGGGTACATTTATTGTCACCCTGCCGAGGCCGCCACCGACTACTGACCAGGCAAGCGGATTGTTCAGCTTTTGCGCAGGCCGGCGGAGAAAGTTGCGTATTATGCATACCGTGTGTGTCATTGAATAGTATCTGCAATGACATTTTTGCTAACGGACGGATCTGGTGTCGCTCGGCAGGGGCGGTTACCCGGCTGCCCGGATTTCGTGGCTGTGTGTAATCTCGACGCCGGCCTTGCCCAGCATGATGGAGGCAGAGCAGTATTTGTCCGCGGACAGGCTGACCGCTCGTTCCACCTGCTTGTCTTTGAGGTTGTGGCCGGTCACCACAAAATGCAGATGAATTTTTGTAAACACCGCCGGCACCGCATCGGCACGCTCGGCTTCCAGCTCGGTGTGGCAGGCGGTCACTTCCTGCCGGCTTTTCTTCAGGATGCTCATGACGTCAAAGGCGGAACAGCCGCCCACGCCCATCAGCAGCATTTCCATGGGGCGCGGTCCGAGGTTTTCGCCACCGTGGTCTGGCGGGCCATCCAGTTGCACACTGTGACCACTGCCACTGGTGGCTCTGAAGCTGGCGTTGCCGGTCCAGTCGACGGTTGCTTTCATCGGGTTCTCCCTTGGGTGGTGGTTGAGAGACTGGATGCTAGCACAGTCTTCTGGTGGCGGCAGCTGAGCCTTTGCGACCAAAGGGGCATTGCCATCGGATACAAGTTGTATCCGCTTTCGAGTTGCCGAATTGTGACCATCTTGTTATAAGTTGTCAGTCGTATATATGAAAAACATGAAACCCGCAGGGAAATGCGGGGTAGAAAAAAATCAGGAATCGCCAGACTCTCAGGAGGCACGTCTCGCATTATGGCTACTATCATCAAGCCGGTTGAGCAGAAGACCAAGCATTTGGATTACTTTCTCTCTCAGTGTCACCGTCGGCGCTACCCCGCCAAGAGCACGATTATTTACGCCGGTGACAAAAGTGACTCCCTGTTCTACATCGTCAAGGGCTCCGTCACCGTGATCATTGAAGATGATGACGGCCGCGAGATGATCATGGCGTATCTGAACACTGGTGACTTTTTCGGTGAAATGGGGTTGTTCGACAACATGGATTCCCGCAGTGCCTGGGTCAAAGCCAAGACCGAGTGCGAAGTGGCAGAGATCAGCTATACCAAGTTTCGTGAAATTGCCCAGCAGGATCCTCGAATTCTGTATTTTATCGGTGAGCAGATGGCTTCACGCCTGCGCCAGACCACCCGTAAGGTTGGCGATCTGGCGTTTCTGGATGTCACCGGCCGGGTTGCCCGTACCTTGCTGGATCTGTGCAAAGAGCCGGATGCAATGACCCATCCGGACGGCATGCAGATCAAGATCACCCGCCAGGAAATCGGTCGTATTGTCGGCTGTTCCCGGGAAATGGTGGGCCGTGTCCTGAAAACCCTGGAAGAGCAGGGGTTGGTGCGGGTCAAAGGGAAAACCATGGTGGTTTACGGTACCCGTTAACCCGGCCGTTTCTGACGGGCCGCGTTGATCAGCGGTGTTGCTGGTAAATCCGGATGATTGGCTCCAGTTTGGGCTGCCAGTCGTTCAACCAGGCTTGCACCGGCTTGGGAATTTTTGCCGGTTTTGGCCAGGGTACCGGGTATTGGGGGGGCTGGGACAGCGGCGCCAGCAGCGCGCAGGCGGCCAGGTCGGCCCGACTGAAGTGATCGCCTACCAGGTAGGGTTGCTGGCTGTAGATATCGGCCAGCTCGGTAATCAGGGTTTCCAGCGTCTGCTGCGCGCTATCGGCGGTTTTCTGATTGATCTTCATCCACTTGCGCATGATCTCATCGACCCGGCTGAAGGTCAGGCTGAGCAGGAAACGGTTATAGAAGGGCGTGCCCGCTGCCAACATCGGGATCACCACCTTGGGCCGCTGCAGAAAGTAATGATAGACCCAGGTGCGAATGGCGGGCCCGGCCAGCTCATCCAGTTTTTTCTCCCAGTCCACAACCTGCTGCCGCAGCGCCGGGTCTTCCGGGGTCAGCGCGGGCTTGGGGACGGTCTGCTCCAGGTAGTCGAGAATCTGCGCAGAGCCCTGAATGATCTTGCCATCGTGGTCCAGCACGGGCACCGAGGATTCCGCCCCGGTCAATTTCTTGATGGTCTTGACATGCTGCCCCGGCAACAGGTTGACCGCCTCGTAGTTGATGCCTTTGAAATCCAGTGCCCAGCGAACTTTCTCGCAGTAATGGGAAATGCAGAACTGGTAAAGTTTGATGGTCATGGTGGCGTTCCTGGTCGCTGAATGTCGCCAGATTAACCCGTATGTCACCGAATTCCCAACCGGTAACCCGCAGTTTCGAACAACAAAGGATGTGTTCATGTTTATGCGACAACAACAAAAAATAGTGCGGTTGTCCGTGGTGGCCGCCGTCGGCTTTGGTCTGGCGGCCTGCGCCTCCCACCCTGAAAGCGAAGGCCTCTCCGACTACGGGAGCTATCGCTGTGGCCAACTGGAGGTCCGGATGACCAGCTCCGAGGGCAGCGATCTGGTGGGTCTCGAGTACCTCGATCGCAGGGTGTTACTGAAACCCGCAGTGGCCGCCTCCGGAGCGTTGTACGTCGCGCCCGGTGACCCGGATACCCGGTTCTGGAGCAAAGGGCAGCGAGGCACGTTGACCTTGCGTGGGCAAACCTTGCCCGAGTGCCTGGAGCCGGGCGCTATCGAAACGTCGTTTCGCGCCATGGGTACCGAACCGTTCTGGTCGGTACAGATCGAACAGAATCTGATGACCTTGACCCGCCCTTATGAGCAGCAGGGGATGGCAAACATCGTACTGACCGAAACCCTTGCTAACCGGCATGGTCGTGCCTATGAGGCTCAGTATGACGGCCAGTCACTGGAATTCCGCATTGCCCATCAGTTGTGTGAAGACGACATGGCCGGCGCCCAGTACCCTGCTCAGCCGAACATGACCGGCGACAAGCTTGCAGCTGAAATTAAAAAAATCCGCCCGGATATGCCGGTCATTCTTTGTACCGGGTTCAGCGAAAAGCTCCGTGATCGGCACATACATGACCTGCAAGTGGACGGGGTGCTTATGAAGCCATTAAGCAGAATCGAAATTGCAAAAAAGATACGACAGGTGCTCGATGGGGAAACGGCATAATGCCCTGGAAAAGTCTGCCGGTTGCCGGGCACAGCGATTTCCATAGAACCGCCTTGACTACAGGGCCCTTCATGGTTTTTAATGCAGCGTAATTAAAACCGAC
>JAWOAO010000462.1:0-5851 GCA_046498485.1 Marinobacter sp.
GGCCGGCCTGTTGCAGGATTACAACTGATTAGCGGTTCACGGCCCTAACACCAGGGCAACCATAACCGGAATAAAGCCCAGGGCAAACAGGGTGCTCAGCAACGTAGTGCCCGCGGCCTGGCGGGGTGAGGTATCCAGCAGGGTAGCAATCACCACGGTATTGGCGGCAATCGGGGTAATTGAAATGAGGAAGATGGCCTGGTGCACCGCCAGGTCATAAATCCCCAGCACGCTGGCATCGAGCCACCAGAACCCCAGCGCCAGCAGGGGCCAGGCAATAAACTTCCCGAAAAAGGCCAGCCCGGTGAACACCGGGTTACCGGCCAGCCCCCGAAAACTCAGAATGCTCATGCCGATAATCATCATGCCCAGAATGCTGTAGGCACCACGCAGATTGTCGAACAGCGGGACAAAGGGCTCCGGAATCGACAGCTCGGACAGATTAAGCAGGACGGCCGCCACAAAGGCATAAACCGAGGGTAACCGGGCCATCCGCACCAGGGCATCACGGATGCTGTAGTTGCCCCGGGCCGCCAGATAAAACCCCACCGAATTCTCGAACAGGGTGGTGCCCAGCATGCAGACGATATACAGGGCCAGGCCCTGCTCGCCAAACAGCAGCAGCGCCACTGGTATGCCGAAATAGCCGGTGTTTCCGGTACCCACCGACAAGGGAATGATCGCAGCACTGCCGTCAGTCAGCAGCTTGCGCGCAATGGTCCTATGCAACAACGCAATCAGGGTGCAGAAACCGAAGACCAGCAATGGCAACAGAATGATTTCCATGGTCAGCGGTGCCGCCATCACACCGGCAAACACCACCGAAGGCGTCACGATGTACAGCATCATGCCGGCAATGTGCTTTCCGCTAACCTCCAGATAACGGCCGGCCACCCAACCAAGGGCCACGGTTATGTACAGTGGCAGGAGTTTTATCAACAACGCCAGGGCAGCGGCCATAGGGTCTCCAGGGTAAAAGTATACCAATACACCACGCCGGGCAGTCTACCACCTACCCATCAAGAGGTAACTCCCTGGCGCAATAGAGAAACCTTCGGATATCTTTGATAATAATCAACAGCATTATGGATGCATCTTTATATCCTAGTGGCGCAGTCAGGTATTCCAACAAGCAAGGAGAGAGACCAATGGCCGAGCGCTTTACCAAAAGCATGGCCAGGAACATATATCTGGGGGGAAGCGCGTTCTTCGTCCTGCTGTTCCTGGCCCTGACTTTTGACACACAACTACGGGCTATGCCCGAGCGGGATAACCGCGACCAACTGACCGAACAAGTGGTTCGGGGCAAGCACCTGTGGGAGAACAACAACTGCGTGGGTTGTCATTCCATCATGGGCGAAGGCGCCTACTTTGCCCCGGAACTGGGCAACGTGTTTGATCGTCGCGGTGGTGGCGACACGGAGGTCTTCAAGGCCTTTATGAACGCCTGGATGAACGCCATGCCTACCAACGTTCCCGGCCGCCGTCAGATGCCGAACTTCAATCTGAGTGATGAAGATATCGATGCGCTGGCTGTGTTCCTGGAATGGACGTCCAAGATAGACGACAACAACTGGCCGCCCAACATAGAAGGCTGAGGGAGCAGATATGAAATACGAATCTCAAAGGGTAGCAATGCCCTACTTCATTTTTGCCCTGATTCTGTTTGCCGGCCAGATTGTGTTCGGTCTGATTCTGGGTCTCCAATACGTGGTCGGTGACTTCCTGTTTCCGGAAATCCCCTTCAACGTGGCGCGGATGGTGCACACCAATCTGCTGATTGTCTGGCTGCTGTTCGGTTTTATGGGCGCAACCTACTATATGGTACCGGAAGAGGCGCAAACCGAGCTGCACAGCCCGCTGCTGGCGTGGATTCTGTTCTGGGTATTTGCCGCTGCCGGCACTCTCACCGTTCTGGGCTACCTGTTTGTGGACTATGCCCGGCTAGCGGAACTCACCTTCAACGAATACTTCCCCACCATGGGGCGAGAATTCCTTGAACAGCCCACCATTACCAAGATTGGCCTGCTGGCAGTGATTCTCGGCTTTCTCTACAACATAATCATGACGGCTCTGAAAGGCCGCAAGACGGTGGTCAACATCATACTGATCACTGGCCTGATCGGTCTTGCCGTATTGTGGCTGTTCGCCTTCTATAACCCCAGCAACCTGGCCACCGACAAATACTTCTGGTGGTTTGTCATCCACCTGTGGGTAGAAGGCGTGTGGGAACTGATCATGGCCTCCATCCTGGCCTACGTGCTGATCAAGCTGACCGGTGTCGACCGTGAGGTGATCGAGAAGTGGTTGTACGTGATCGTCGCCATGGCACTGATTACCGGCATCATCGGCACCGGCCACCACTTCTTCTGGATCGGACCGCCTGAATACTGGCTGTGGCTGGGCTCGGTGTTCTCGGCTCTGGAACCGCTGCCGTTCTTCATGATGGTGGTGTTCGCCTTCAACATGATCAACCGTCGCCGCCGTAATCACCCCAACAAGGCTGCCATGCTGTGGGCCATGGGCACTACCGTGATGGCGTTCCTGGGCGCTGGCGTCTGGGGCTTCCTGCACACCCTGGCGCCGGTGAACTTCTACACCCACGGCAGCCAGATTACCGCAGCGCACGGCCACATGGCGTTCTACGGCGCCTATGTAATGATCGTACTGACCATCATTTCCTACTCGGTGCCGATCATGCGCGGCCGTCCGTATGGCAACAGCAACACGGCGCAGGTTGTAGAGATGTGGGGCTTCTGGCTGATGACGGTCTCCATGGTGTTCATCACCCTGTTCCTGACCGCTGCCGGTGTCCTGCAGATTTGGCTGCAGCGCATTCCGGAAAGCGGCTCCGCCCTGTCGTTCATGGCCGGTCAGGATCAGCTCACTCTGTTCTACTGGCTGCGATTCGTTGCCGGCGCCTTCTTTATGGCCGGCCTGGTGGTGTACTTCGGTAGCTTTTTCATCAAGGGCCAGGCAAGCCCGGAAGAAGAAGTCCGCGGCCCCGCCACAGCTGACGCCTGATCAGGCCTAACCGCCGGGGCCTTCGGGCCCCGGCACTCACCTCAACTCTGGACAACCTTCGTGCATGCGCAGACCGTCAACCCCAAAGACACTCTCCAGCAGAAGCGCCTGATTACCCGTTGCGCTTTTTTCCTGCTGTTTCTGCTCGCGCCTGTACTCAACATTTTCCGTTACGATCTGACTGAAACCCACTTCATGCTGTTTGGGTTCCCGCTTTCTTTTAACCTGAACCTCGACTGGGTGGTCCAAAGCACTCCGGCCGAAGTCGCCGGGCAGATTCTGTTCTGGTTCCTGCTGCCGATTCTGGTTCTGGTACCTCTTGTACTCTGGATTGCCCTCAAATGGGGACGGCTTTACTGCGGCTGGTTGTGTCCGCATTTTTCCGTTGTTGAAACCATCAACGATTTGATGACCCGAATCACCGGCCACCCCACCCTGTGGGAAGCCCTGAAAAAAGGCAGCACTGGCAAAGCCATCCACTGGGCGGGCCTGACGCTGATTTGCGCACTTATCGGTTTCTCCTGGGCACTGGCACTGCTGTCTTACCTGTTGCCCCCGATCCCGTTGTATACCGATCTGGTAACCGGCCAGCTTGGCCTGTACCCGGCAATTTTTCTGGCGGTGGCTACCGCCGCTTTCACCTTTGATTTTCTGTTCGCCCGGCATCTGTTCTGCAAATACGGTTGCGCTGTTGGCCTGGTGCAAAGCATTGCCTGGATGAGCAACGGCAAAGGCCGTGTAGTGACCTTCGATACCAAACGTGCCGCCGCCTGTCGGGATTGCACCAAGGCCTGCGATGCAGCCTGTCCCATGCGACTGCCCACGCGCAGCCACAAACGGGCAAAATTTTCCTGCACCCAGTGCCTGCAGTGCGTAAGTGCCTGCCGTGAGGTGCAGAAAGACAACCCGGAAGGTTCCCTGTTGACCTGGGAACCCGGCACACCTGGCAGGCAGACGGTGTTGATCCCGGTGCGCCAGGTAAACGCCTCACCGCGCCAATCCCGCGCCTGAATTTAGGAGTCGATATGGAAGAATGGGTCGGATTAAAGTGGCACGACTACGTTACCCGCCAGGCCATGGGCGAGTTCCCCGAATACGCCGTGCACCTGAAAGATGAAGCCCGCACTCTGGGCGTGCTGTTCCGGGCAATGGGTGGTGATCCGGCCCTGAGCCTGGTGACAGCCGAGCCCAGACACTTCCAGATTCGCCGCCGTTTTCTGCACAAGCTGGCCGGCACTCACCGCAAGTTTGAACTGGCCTGGCGTGATGAAGACAGCCTGCGCCTGCCGGAACACCTGGCTCTGTTTCCCTCCCGCAAAGCCAATCGGGAGCTGTATCTTTGGCTGGCCGCGCTGGCGTCACTGGGAGAAGTCCATCATCACAGCTGGCTCAAGGGCAATCAGGCCATGGTACAGGAGCTGCTGGTCCGTTGGCCCGGACTGGAACCCATGTATCAAAAGCTGGTTCGCCACACCCTGCAATGGCGGCCAGATCCAGACACCCTGCCAGGCGTGGAAGCCGATCGGGAATCCGCTATCCGCCAGGCTCTGATTCACCCTGGCAGTGTCGACGATCTGCCAGAGGCCCTGAGCGACCCATGGCCGGTTATTTTGTGGCTGTACCCGGTACTCGGTCGCGGCAAGCTGACCGGCCAGATCATTGGCGACGACAACACCCTGTCGAAATCCGGCGGCCTGGCCAAAAAACGCAAACGCCGGCGGGCCGAACGAGTGGACGCCTTTGATAAGGACCAGGGCATCATGATGTTCCGGCTGGAGAGCCTGTTCTCGTGGTCCGAGTTTATTCCGGTGGATCGGGCCGGGGATGACAGCGATGAAGACGACGCCGATGCCGTGGTCGATGACATGGACATGATATCGATCTCCATGGACCGCCGGGAAGCGTCCTCCGCCATCAAGTTTGACCTGGACCTGCCCTCGGAAGAAAACGACGACCTGTACCTTGGCCCCGGCATCCACCTGCCCGAATGGGACTGGCGCCGGCAGAGCTACCGGGAGAAATTCTGTTGCCTGCAGCCGATGCTGAGCAAAGACGCCCTGCCTACGCCGCTGCCAGAGCGTCTGAAACGCCCGGCCCAGACCCTGCGCCGGCAATTCAGTGCCCTGAAACCATTACGGCAATGGGAGCGCCGCCAGCTGGAAGGGGAAGAACTGGATCTGGACGCCTGCCTGGAACGCGTGGTCCAGCACAGGCGCGGCATTGGCGAGGTGGATCAGAAACTGTTCCGCCAGTGCAAACAGAACCAGCGCGACCTGGCCTGCCTGGTGCTGACCGATATCTCGCTGTCGACCGACACCTTTATCAACAACAATCAGCGGGTCATCGATATTGCCCGGGATGGCCTGCAGTTACTTAGCGAAGCCCTGACCGCCAGCCGCGACCCCTTTGCTCTGTTTGCGTTTTCATCCCGGCGCCGGGACCACATCCGCTTCCATCACATCAAGGGTTTTGACGAACCTTATAACGACACCACCCGTGGCCGGATCCAGGCGCTGGAGCCGGGCTATTACACGCGCATGGGCGCGGCCATCCGGCAGTCGATCAAACTGTTGCGGGCCCGGCCAGAGCACCAGAAAATCCTGCTGTTATTGACCGACGGCAAACCCAACGATCTGGATTTGTATGAAGGCCGCTACGGCGTGGAAGACACCCGCATGGCGGTTCAGGAAGCCCACAGAGCAGGCCTGACGCCGTTCTGCGTCACCATTGACGAAGAAGCCAACGAATACCTGCCCTCGCCAATGCGGCCTGCGAAGATCTTCTCGGCTACCGCAGTGATGCTCTGATGCAGGGAAATGTGCCCTTT
>JAWOAO010000121.1:0-14922 GCA_046498485.1 Marinobacter sp.
GCTGACGCCTCCAGCATGTGGAGATTTTTCTACACCGCAGGGTGCGCACTAATGCTGCGTACCCAGCGCGATCTGAACCGTACCGGCTTTCTCGGAGACCCGTTGGTTTGAGTCAAGCCACCTTCTTGGCCTGGCCCTGTTGCTCATAATACTGCGCTTCTCGCTCGGCCGGCGGCATATTGCCGATCGGCTCCAGGAGCCGTCGATGGTTGAACCAGTCGACCCACTCCAGGGTGGCGAACTCAACGGCTTCCAGGTGCCGCCATGGCCCGCTTCGGCGGATCACCTCCGTCTTGAATAACCCGATCACCGTCTCGGCCAGTGCATTGTCATATGAGTCGCCGACACTCCCGACAGACGGAGCGATGCCGGCATCCTCCAAGCGCTCTGTGTATCGAATCGAGACATATTTAACGCCCCTATCGCTATGGTGGATCAAGTCGCTGCCAGGTCGCTGAGGCCGTTCATGAAGCGCCTGCTCCAGCGCATCCAGCACCATGTCGGTGCGGGGAGAGCGGGAGACTCGCCAGCCGATGATCCGGCGGGCAAAGGCGTCGATGACGAAGGCGACGTACACGAAGCCCTGCCAGGTCGCGATATAGGTGAAGTCCGACACCCACAGCGCATTCGGCTGAGCCGGCTGAAACTGCCGTCGCACCAGGTCCGCCGGAGAGGCCTTGTTGGGCTTTGGCACGGTCGTACGGACCGACTTGCCTCTCACCACGCCTCGCAGCCCCATCCTTCGCATCAGGCGCTCGACGGTGCAGCGAGCGGCGGGGATCGCGTCTCGATGCAATTCCGGTGTTCAGCCGATCTTGGGGGCAATGGCGCCGATGGCCGCCCATTGGGAGGGATAGTCGGCCTCGTGTTCAAAGACCATGCGGACCGCCCGCTGGCGGACCTCAGGGGCATATCGCTTGGAAGTGTTCATGGCTCCATCCTCTCAAGGTTTGGAGCCTCCGGGAATCTCGGTACGGTTCACAATGGTGATGGAGTCTGGTACGAGAGGGCTTCGGGGCTAACGCCGGAGCCTACCCGACGCCAGGCCGATATTGACGGAGCCCTAGTGGAGGCGCTTCTCTTGAGGCGGTGGATTTTATCCGACTCGCCATATCCGTGGAAGACCACTGATCGAGGATCGATCCAATGGATTCGAAAAGCGAAAGGAAAAGGAACGCCCCCCACAAACACAATTGGCATGCCGCCGACATCGAGGAGACTCTAGCGGAATTCGACGTCCAGAAGGAAAACGGATTGACGGAAGACGAGGCCCAGGCCCGACTGAAGCGCTACGGGCCAAACCAGCTGCGGGTGTCGGAAAGCCGGTCCTGGTGGCGAATTCTTCTGGAGCAATTTCACAGCATCGTCATCTATCTGCTGGGGGGGGCTGCCGTTCTCGCGTTTGCCACCGGCCGCCTGCCGGAGGGTTTCGCGGTTCTGGCGGTGCTGCTGGTCAATACCGCTATCGGCTTTTTCAGCGAATGGAAGGCGGTACGCTCCATGGCCGCCCTGCGTCGGCTGGGAGAACACAAGACCCGGGTCCGGCGCGAAGGCCGTGAGCGGGAGATGGCCGCATCGGAAATCGTGCCCGGCGACATTGTGCTGCTGGATGCAGGCAACCTCGTCCCTGCCGATTTACGGTTGCTAGAGGCGGGACACCTGAGGGTCAACGAAGCACCTCTTACCGGCGAGTCCGTTCCGGTGAGCAAATTAACCGACGCGTTGCCAGCGGATACCGACCTCGCCGATTGCACCAACATACTCTTCAAGGGCACCAGCATCGCCGACGGCACCGCGCTGGGCGCCGTAGTTGCAACGGGCTCGGAGACCGAACTGGGCCGGGTGTCGGCGCTTGCGGAATCGGCCGAGGGAACCGTTACACCCTTGCAGCAGCGGCTAGATCAACTGGGGCGTCGTCTCGCCGTCTTGACTATTTTTATTGCCATCGTGGTTGCCGCGGTGGGTTTACTGGTGCGCGAGCAAGAGGTCGCGCTGGTGATCGAGACGGCACTGGCCCTTGGCGTCGCGGCCATTCCTGAAGGTCTGCCTATTGTTGCCACTATTGCCCTCGCCCGCGGCATGTACCTGATGGCCGCCCGCAACGCCTTGGTAAACCAGCTCACTGCGGTGGAAACTCTGGGGGCCACCCGGGTGATCTTTTCAGACAAGACCGGCACCCTGACCGAAAACCGGATGCGGCTGCAGAAAATCGTCACCCCCACCGGCGAGCTCGTACTGGAGGAAACCGGGGCCGGCGAGGCATTGGCGGACAAGGCGGGGGTCCGCCGCGCCCTGGAGGTAGGCCTGCTCTGTAATGGCGCTGCCCTCGATCAGCAACAGGGCGAGGACAACCCCCGTGGCGATCCCACTGAAGTTGCGCTTCTGGCAGGGGGCAAAGCCCTGGGACTGGAACGGGAATCGTTGCTGCAAGAGCGGCCCGAGGCGCGAGTGGAACAATTCGAGCCCCGGCTCAAGAAGATGGCCACCTTTCACCAGGATGAGGGCCAGTATTACGTGGCTGTAAAGGGCGCGCCGGAGGCGGTACTGGATGTCTGCTCCGATATCCTGGCGGAGGACGGCACCCAGCCACTGGATGACGACAAACGCCGTCAATGGGTCGAACGCGCCAGCCAGCTGGCAGGCGAGGGTTTGCGCCTGCTGGCAATGGCCGAGAAACGGACCGACGCCCAGGATGCCGATCCCTACAAGGAACTGTGCTTCCTCGGCCTTGTGGGTCTGCTTGATCCACCCCGCAAAAACGTCAGGGAGGCGATAGATACCTGTCAGGCGGCGGGTATCCGGGTGGAGATGGTGACCGGCGATCAGATAGAGACCGCCACGGCGATCGCCCGGGCGGTGGGGATCGTCGGGGGCAAGGATGACCCGGAGACCGTCGGCATGCTGGGGCGCGATATCGGTTCCCCCGACGATATCGATGAGGACCAGCAGGAGAAGATCTACCGTGCCAATATCTTTGCCCGGGTGAGCCCTGAGCAGAAGCTCGATCTGGTGACCATCTATCAGAATCGGGGTGAAATCGTGGCCATGACCGGTGATGGCATCAACGATGCCCCCGCTCTGAAAAAGGCCGACATCGGCATTGCCATGGGCAAACGGGGCACGGAGGCGGCCAAGCAGGTTGCCGACATGGTACTGAAGGACGATGCCTTTGAAACCATCGTGGCGGCGGTGCGCCAGGGCAGGGTCATTTTCGGCAACATCCGCAAGTCCGTCGTGTTCATGCTCACCACCAATGTGGCTGAGGTGCTGGCGGTGGCGGTCGCCATTGGCGCGGGATGGCCGCTGCCACTGCTTCCTCTGCAGATTCTCTATCTCAATGTGCTCACCGATGTCTTCCCTGCCCTCGCGCTGGGGCTGGGCCCAGCCAGCGGCAACGAGATGGAAGAGCCGCCCCGCAGCCCCCGGGAATCCGTGCTGACCCGAGCCCATTGGGCAGAGATCACGGGATTTGCCGCCCTCCTGGCGGTCTGTGTGCTAGGCGCGCTGCTGCTGGCAGAGCACTGGCTGGGATTGACCGAGCTGGAAGCGGTCACGGTGTCTTTTCTCACGCTGGCTTTCGGCAAGCTCTGGTTTACCTTCGTTCTGCGCAACCCGAAGTCGCCTGTTCTGCTGAACGAGATAACACGCAATCCCTGGGTGTGGGGAGCGCTGGCACTTTGCATCGCGTTGCTGGCGGCCGCGGTATACCTGCCGCTGCTCTCTGACCTGCTCCGAACCCAGCCCCTGGGCTGGCAGCCCTGGCTTCTGATTCTGGCCATGAGCGTCGTTCCCCTGCTCGCGGGACAAATAGTGCGGAAGATCCAGAGGAACGCAACACAGTAACTTGGTTCCGTCGTGCTCAGGCCATCCTTTGCATCATATCCACGCAGCGCCGGGAAAATGCCCACTCGTTGTCGTACCAGGCCAGCACCTTGACAAAGCGCTCGCCAATCAACTGGGTATCCTGGCTGGTGACGATGGCGCTCTCTTCCCTGCCGAGGATGTCGCTGGACACAAGAAGCGAATCGTCGACGGCGAGAATACCCTTCATGGAGCCATTCGCCTGTTCGCGAAATGCATCGTTTATGCGCTCAACATCGGCATCTGCCGCCAAAGTACAGGTCAAATCAAGTAGCGAGCCGCATTTGATCGGTGTTCGCACCGCGATGCCGTTGAGCCTTCCGGCCAGATCCGGAATGATCTGGCCGATCATCACCGCCGCGCCAGTGGACGTAGGCACCAGATTTTCCGCTGCGGCCCGACCCCGCCGGAGCTTTTTATGGGGGCTGTCCAACAGCTTTTGGCCCGCGGTATAGGCATGCACTGTGTTGATGAATCCTTGCTCAATTCCGAACTCGTCGTGCAACACCTTCACCACCGGCGCCAGACAATTGGTGGTACAGCTTCCGATGGAGATAATATGATGCTGATCGCGATCGAACTGATCTCCGTTGACTCCGAGGATGAAGTCACCGTCGAGCTCGCTTTTACCGGGTGCCGAAATAAGCACCTTGCGGGCGCCGGCTCCGATATGTTTGTGCGCGTCGGCCTTTTGGCGGAAAAGCCCGGTGGCTTCAAGAACCACCTCTGCGCCCTTCTCCCCCCAAGGCAGCTTGGCCGGATCCTTCTCCGCGCTTACGGTAACGATGGTGCCGCCATCAATAACCAGCGTGCTCCCCTCCACCCGTACCTGATGAGCCCAGGGGCCATAGGTGGTGTCGAACTGCAGGAGGTAGGCCAGGGTTTCAGGGTCGGCCACGTCATTGATATGGACGACTTCCAGGCCTTCTTGCTCATAGGCGATGCGAAAGACTTGCCGGCCGATACGGCCAAATCCGTTGATGCCAATTTTCATGGGTTATAGCCTCCGTTGCTTCTCCGATAAAATCATCTGACTTTCCAATAAGCCTGGCTCAATACTTACCGACTTAAAGGCCGCCCGATGCTTCGCCATCGGCCGACCTTTTGCGCCGGACGAATTTTTCGATTTCTACCAGTATAAAGAGACCCAGGCCAACCGCCACGCAGCGCAACCAGGCCTCCGCATCCAGGGGCCTGCTTTCCAGCAGCTGGTTCATGAAGGGCGCGTAAGTAAAGATCAGCTGCAGGCCGATACAACCGGCAATGGCCAGCAGTACCATTCTGTTGCCGGTGAGCCCCTCCCAGGAAAGGGCGGAGCGGCGGAAGAAGCGGCTGTTCAACAGGTAGAAAATCTGCCCCAGCACCAGGGCGTTGACCGCCATGGTGCGGGCATACTCCAGAGAGGTCTCGCCACGACTCTGCTCCTGGGCGAACAGAAAGCCCACGCCCAGCAGCAGTGCGGTACCTACATAAGCAATGCGCCACAGGTCAAAGCGACCGAGAAGCCCCTCCTCGGTGGAATGGGGCCCCCGCTGCATAAGACCGACTTCGGCTTTTTCCCAGGCCAGGGAAACCCCCAGGGTAACGGCGGTGATCATGTTGACCCAGAGGATCTGCACCGGTGTCACCGGCAACATCATGCCGGTCAGGACCGCCGCCAGCAGTACCAGTGACTCCGCGGCATTGGTGGGCAGTACGAAGCGAATGGTCTTGCGCAGGTTGTCATAGACCTTCCTGCCCTCCTCCACGGCGCGCTCGATGGAGGCGAAGTTGTCGTCTGCCAGCACCATCTCGGAGGCCTCACGGGCCGCTTCCGTGCCCTTCTGGCCCATGGCTATGCCCAGATTGGCTCGCTTGAGGGCGGGGGCGTCATTGACGCCATCGCCGGTCATGGCGATGATCTCCGCTTGCGCCTGCAGGGCCTTGACCAGGCGCAGCTTGTGCTCGGGGCTGGTGCGCGCGAACACGCTGGTCTCCATCACCCTGGTTTTGAGTTCCTCGTCGTCGAGTTTCTCGATGTCGCGCCCGCGCAACGCCTTGCCGGCATTGTCCAGCCCCAACTCGCGGGCCACCGCCATGGCAGTGGCGGCGTGATCCCCGGTAATCATCTTTACGCCGATACCGGCATCGCGGCAGATGGCAACCGAGTCGATCGCCTCTTCACGGGGCGGATCAATCATGCCGAACAGGCCCAGCAGCACCAGGCCGCCTTCAACATCCTTGTCATTAAGTTCCGGCTGTTGCGATACTTCTTTACGGGCAATGGCCAGCAGGCGCTGGCCGCGGCCCGCTATCTCCTCGATCCGCTCCTCCCAGACTCCGCGGTCGAGGGTGGCCTCCTCGCCGTCGCGCAGTTCGCTGCCGCACATTGCCAACAGCTGTTCCGGCGCGCCCTTGACGTAAATGACATGGTTGCCCTGGTGATCGTGATTCAGGGTCGCCATGTAACGATTCTCGGAGGCAAACGGAATACTGTCCACCCGTGGCCAGTCGCCATGTTCCTCGCCGGGATCGAGGCCGGCCTTGCAGGCGGCGACGATCAGCGCCACTTCGGTGGGATCACCCGCCCCTTGCCATTCTTCCTCTTTGTGGTCGAGTTCGGAGTCGTTGCACAGCAGGCCGGCGCGCAGCATCTCCAGCACAGCGCTGTGCTCCTCGACATTGACAGGTTCTTCATCGCGCAGAAACCCGCCTTTGGGTTCATAGCCCACACCCTCCACACCCATGTCCACCTCGGCGGTACGCAGGGTCTTGACGGTCATTTCGTTGCGGGTCAGGGTGCCGGTCTTATCAGCGCAGATGGTGGTCACCGAACCGAGGGTCTCCACCGCGGGCAGGCGCCGGATGATGGCATTGCGACGGGCCATCCGCTCGACGCCGATGGCGAGGATCACCGTCATCACTGCTGGCAACCCCTGGGGGATGGCGGCCACCGCCAGCGAGACCGCCACCAGAAACATGCTGTGCCAGTCCTTGCTCCACACCAGGATACCTACCGCAAACGTGAGCAGCGCCAGCCCCAGAATCACCACACTCAGCACCCGGGTGAAGGCGTCAAAGCGCTGCATCAGCGGGGTTTTAAGGGTTTCTACCTCCGCCAACATGCCACTGATGCGGCCGATCTCGCTGTCATCACCGATGGCCACCACGACGCCGACCCCCTGGCCGGCGGTCGCAAGGGTACCGGAATAGGCCATACTGGTGCGGTCACCAAGTTCCGCGTCCTCCTCCACGGCATCACGCTGTTTCGTCACCGCGTTGGATTCCCCGGTGAGCGCCGCCTCCTGGACTTCGAGATTTTTTACCCGCAGTAGCCGCAGGTCGGCGGGAATGCGCTCTCCGGCGTTGATCTGGATTATGTCTCCGGGCACCAGTTCCTGCGCCGGCACCTGCTGGCGGCGGCCATCCCGCCAGACGGTGGCCTCCCGGGAGAGCATTCCCTGCACACTCTCAAGGGCGCGCTCTGCCCGCCCCTCCTGGATGAAACCGATGGCACCGTTGATCAACACCACGGCAAAGATCACTGCGCTGTCCACCCACTCTCCCAGCGCGGCGGTTACCGCAAAGGCAATCAGCAGAAGATAGATGAACAGGTTGTTGAAATGGCTGAGCAGGCGCTGCAGAGCACTGCGTTGCTGGCGCACTTTGAGTTCGTTTTTGCCGAACTCATTGCGGCGCTGTTCGACCTGGTCGCCGTCAAGCCCCCTTTCTTGCTCGCTGTCCAGTACCTCAAGCGCCTTGTCGGCAGACTCGGCGTGCCACCGGTAACTGTTGACGTCCTGTTTGCTGGGTGTGCCGCTCATGGCGATTACCAGTGCCTCCATGCCTGTGGGACTCGGTCATCCACACCCCCGAAAACGGGGCGCCCTGAGCTATAAACGTAGGCCATACCGACCACCAGCACAAGACCACGACAATTTTGACCAGAACTGGCTTACGGGTTCGCGTTAATGTCAGATCAGCGCTTTGAATTTCCCTTTAACCGGGCCTTGACTAGAATTAAAAACACAGTTTATCAATCCAGTCACAGGCAAGGGAGTTGTACGATGAAACTGCCGATACAGGACCGCGAAACAGCCGGCCAGGAGCTGGCCCGGGCACTTGAACATTATCGTAACCGTGAACACCTTGTTGTGCTGGCATTACCCCGGGGTGGCGTCCCTGTGGCCGCTAAAATCGCCCAGCACCTGGGCGCACAGCTGGATCTGATGATCGTCAGGAAACTGGGGATGCCGGGCCATGAGGAATTCGCCATGGGCGCCATCGCCAGTGGTGGCGTCCGCGTTCTCAACCGTAAGGCGGTAGACTATGGCGGCATCACTGATGAGGCGATCGAGCAGGTGGCCGAGCGCGAACGCCAGGAGCTGAAGCGACGGGAGCGCGCCTACCGGGGCGAGCGCCCCTGGCCGGATATGAGCGATGCCACCGTCATTCTTGTCGACGACGGCCTCGCCACGGGCGCCACCATGAGCGCGGCCCTGGAGGCACTCAAAACCCACCGGCCTCGCGAAGTTGTGGTGGCGGTTCCGGTGGCTCCGGCCGACACCCTCAGCAACCTGCGCCACAGCGCCGACGACGTGGTTTGCCTGGCAACGCCCGACCTTTTCAGTTCCATCGGACAGTGGTACCTGGATTTCCACCAGGTTTCGGATGACGAGGTACGACAGCTGCTTGGTCACTTCTGGAAACAGTGAGATAAAGCTATGAGCTCCAACTCCCGTTCTGTTGTCCTGAAACTTTCAGACGCATCCCTGAAAGGGATACTCGACATTCCCGAGGGCGCTTTCGGAATTGTCGCCTTCGCCCACGGCAGCGGCAGCAGTCGTCTCAGCCCCCGCAACCAGGCGGTGGCAGAATTCCTTAACCGAGCCGGTCTGGGCACGCTGCTGTTCGACCTTCTCACCGCCGATGAAGACGCCGTGGATGCCCGAACCCGGGAACACCGCTTCGACATTCCACTGATCAGCCGGCGTATGAGCGAAGCCGTGGGTTGGCTCAAGGAACAGCCAGTGACCGCCATGTTGCCATTGGGCCTGTTTGGCGCCAGCACCGGTGCGGCTGCCGCGCTGGTTGCGGCGGCCGAAAACCCGGATCACGTTAAAGCCGTTGTGTCCCGGGGCGGGCGCCCCGACCTCGCCGGCAGCGCCCTGGCCCGGGTTCGGGCCCCGACCCTGTTCATCGTTGGCGGTCTGGACACCACCGTCATTACGCTCAACCGGGAAGCGGCTGCGAAGCTGGACTGTCATCACGAAGTAAAAATCATACCGGGTGCAAGCCATCTATTTGAAGAACCGGGCAAACTCGATATCGCCCAACAAGCGGCTGCAGACTGGTTTACAGACTATCTGGCTGGCACTCAGCCATGAAACCTGACGATCGCGTAGCGCTCTTTTGTCTGGACAGCGGTCGCGATTTTGCTGCGCAAGTGGCGGCCCATCTGGGGGTGCCGCTGGCGGAACACGAGGAGCGGAATTTTGAAGGTGGCGAGCACAAGACTCGCCCACTGGCAACGGTTCGTAATCGCGATGTATTCGTGGTTCAGTCGCTCTACAGTAGCGACGGCTTCAGCATCAACGACAAGCTGGTGCGCCTGCTGTTCTTGCTGGCTGGTCTGCGCGACAACGGCGCAGCCCGGATCACCGCCGTTGTGCCCTACCTGTGTTACTCCCGCAAAGACCGGAGAACCAAGTCCCGGGATCCTGTCACCACTCGCTACATCGCTCAGCTGTTCGAGGCGATGACGATCGACACCATGGTGACAATGGACGTTCACAACCGCGCCGCGTTTGAGAATGCCTTTCGCTGCCCTACCGTACATTTGAGTGCCAGGGAAGCGTTCATCGACTTCCTCCTTCCCGAGCTTCGGGACAGGACAATCACGGTAGCGTCCCCGGATGTGGGCGGTGTCAAGCGTGCGGAACTGTTCCGCAAGTCGCTGGAAAGACGGCTGAAGCGACCCGTCGGCAGCGCCTTTATGGAGAAGCACCGCAGTCGCGGCGAAGTGAGCGGTTCAGCAGTGGTGGGCAACATACGCAACCGCACCGTGCTGATTCTGGATGACCTGATCGCAGGCGGAAGCACCATGCAACGGGCCGCGGAGGCGTTCAAGCAACAGGGCGCAGAGGACGTGATCGCCATCGCCACACACGGCGTTTTATCTCACAATACGGTGGACACATTGGCTTCGCCGGCACTGTCCAGGGTGATTCTCGGCAATACTGTGGCTCCGGCACTGCCGTCAACCTTGCTGAAGACCAAGGTCACGCTGGTCGATATCACGGCCGCTATCGCCGAGACCATCGCGGCTTTGCACGAGGGAAGAGATGTGACAGATCTGGAATCCTGAACCCGGAGGTCTTCGGCGCTGATGCTTCAGCCACCTTCGCCATAGTCAGAGGCCAGGGTCAGGTAATCCAACGCTTTTTGCCGCCAGGGACCGCGTCTCTCGTGATAATCGTCGTCCAGGTGCCAGATGGCGAGCTTGGCCCGCTCTGAAGCCCGGTAAGCTTGATAGAACGCTATCAGGGAGGCTTCCGGTTCATCCCCGCTGATTTGCCCATAAACCTCGAACAGGATCTTGCCCACGTTGTCGTCGCCGAGCTTTTCGCATTCCATCGCCAGAATGGACAGCTCATCCACCGAATCCCGGATTCGCAGATCGCGGCTAAACTCAAGACAGTCGATCACCACGGGCGGCTCTGTCAGGCAGACGTGCTCCGGACGCAAATCCCCATGGGCCTCAACGACACGGCCGGCCACCGCGCGATCAGCAAAGCGCATTGAATGCTTTTCAAGCAACCTCATTTGCTGATCGCAGACTGATTTGACCCGATCCCCGGGAAGAGAATAGCCAATCAACTGGCGGAAGTTATCGTTGATGCCACGCCGCAACCGCGCCAGGTACTGCTCCCCCGAGAGCGGAATGCTGGCCGTACTGCCATAAAAAAGGGCAAGCAATTCGGCGGCCGCCCTGACCCGCCGGTAGTCCACGGTTGCGGATTTAATCTGAGCTTCCAGCATCGCCGCCGCGGGCAGGCGACGCATGACCACCAGCCAGTCGACCGGAACGCCCGCCTTACCCAGCGCCAGCCCACCGCCGGCCACAACGCTCAACGGCTCCACACCGATATACGTATCGCCACCCAGGCGCAGGTTGAGACGAACCTCCTCGACACAATTTTTATAGCGGCTATCAACGGTGGTGAAATCGAACAGCTGACGGGCCACCGGCTTTTTCAGCTTGTAAACCCGCGGACCCACGAGGAAGACCCAGGACATGTGGGTTTCAAGTACTTCCACGCGATCGGCTTCGACCGGATAAATAGTCGCGTTTGACAGGAAGGCTACTTTTTCATCGATTTCTGGTAAACGTGAAGTCTCAGCCACGGTTATCCGCCCTCGGGTTGTGGGGCTGATCCGGAAGATCTTGCACGCGGGCTCACCACCATACGGGCGTTACCGGCGACGTCAGCGTTTTTGACGGTGAATGGCGTCCAGCAGCCGCCGGGCATCCCGCGGCGCGCAGGCCTTGTCGTCATTGTCAAAATAGCAGAAGACGTCTCGCCCTTCCCGCGCCCAGTTGACAAAGCGGCGCGCCAATCCGGCCAGGGTTCGCCCGTCGTAGGAACCGGTGTAGGCCTTCTCCCCGGGACCGTGCAAACGGATGTAGACGAAATCAGCCGTTGCCACGGGTGGCGACCGATACCCTTTATAGTGGTAGTAGCAAAGGGCGACGTTGTACTCCTTCAGAATTTCATACACCTCGTCACACAGCCAACTGGTGTCGCGAAACTCAAACGCATAGCGGTACCCACGAGGCAACCGCTCCAGAAACGTCGTCAATCTGCCAACATTCACCCGCCATCGGGGTGGCAGCTGAAAAAGCACTGGTCCTAGCTTCGAACCGAAAGGCGCCAGCGCGGCCAAAAACCGGTCAAGCCCTTCTCCGGCGTCCTTGAGTTTCTTCATATGGGTCAGGTAGCGGCTGGCCTTGGCGCTGAACAGGAAGCCATCGGGCGACGCCTCCCGCCACGCTTTGACGGACGTTTGAGCGGGTAACCGGTAAAAGCTGTTGTTGAGCTCGACCGTGTTGAAGTGGTGCGCATATTCAGGCAGCAACGCCTCTCCGCCAAGACCATCAGGGTAGAAACTTCCCCGCCAGCTGTCGAAATCCCACCCCGATGTTCCAATACGAATTTCGGCATTTGTGCTCATGGTGCCTCCCGCACTGGGTCTTTGGCCTAAGTGTCTCCTTTCTTTCTATTACAGATAGTGCAACACAATAGCGCAACAGATTAGTGCAGAAATAGTGCGGGAAAACCGGCTCACAGGGTTTGTCCGGGACAGAAAGTTGGACTAGAGTTTTAGGGGAGCGAAACGCCAAGCAGGGAGCGCAAAATGGAACACAGGCAGAGCCTACGGCTGCCCACCAATGCCCGGTTGTGCCTTTACCGGCGCGGACAACTGTTAGGCGTCGGGCACCTCAGCGAAGTCAACAGAGATGGCCTCTTCGTGGCCACCGATATCACTGACGTCAGCCCCAACCAGATACTCGAATTTGAACTCACCCCTGAAGAGCAACCCTCCGATACATCCCCTCGAGGCAAAGCCGTGGTTGTTCATAAAACGGATCAGGGCCTGGGACTGGTGCTCCTGGAGAGCCGACATCAGGGGGGGGGATACACCAGCTGTATTCGTGGCTGCGGCGCAGGCACAGAGCTCGCCATCCTCTGCCAGGGCGCTGAGCTGTCTACACAAAAGGTGGAACTGAGCAATGAGTGAAAAGCAGTTGCGCATCTGGCCGGGAGAACCACAACCACTCGGCGCCACCCAGGATGGAAACGGAGTCAATTTCGCGGTTTTTTCCGAACATGCGGAACGCGTTGAGCTCTGCCTTTTCGATCCTTCCGGTGAGCAGGAAATTGAGCGTATCGCAATGCCTGAGCGCACGGGATTCGTATGGCATGCTTACCTGCCCGACGCCCGGGCTGGTTTGCTGTACGGTTACCGGGTGCACGGACCCTATAACCCGGAGGAAGGGCACCGCTTTAATCCGAACAAGCTTTTGCTGGACCCATACAGTAAAGCCATTTTCGGAGAGCTTCAGTGGAGCGATGCGATGTTTGGCTACGGTATCGGTGACAAAGAAGAAGACCTTTCCTTTAACGACCGAGACAGCGCTGATGGCATGCTTCGCTCCCGGGTCATTGACGCCAGCTTTGACTGGGAGGGAGATACTCCGCCGGCAACGCCGTGGCAAGAGACAGTCATCTACGAGCTTCATGTCAAGGGCTTTACCCAGCTACGTTCGGACCTGCCCGAGCACATCAGGGGCACCTATGCGGCACTGGCAGCAGAGCCGGTCATTGCCTACCTCAAAGAGCTTGGCATTACCGCCGTGGAGCTGCTGCCCGTTCACGCCTACGTCAACGACCGTCACCTCGAGGATCAGGGCCTCACCAATTATTGGGGTTACAACAGCATTGGTTTTTTTGCACCCTCGCCCGAGTACGCCAGCAGTGACGCAGTTACTGAGTTCAAGGCCGCGGTCAAGGCACTGCACTCGGCAGGCATCGAAGTGATCCTTGACGTGGTTTATAACCATACCGGTGAAGGCAATCATCTGGGACCCACGCTCTGCTTCCGGGGTATAGACAACAGGTCCTATTACCGGCAGGTGCCAGAGGATCTGCGCCACTATATGGATTACACAGGCACCGGCAACACGCTTGACATGGGGCATCCACACGTCCTGCAACTGATCATGGACAGTCTGCGCTACTGGGTTGAGGACATGCACGTGGACGGTTTCCGGTTTGATTTGGCGGCCACACTGGGTCGGGAGGAGCACAGTTTCGACCGCTACGGCGCCTTCTTTGACATCATCCAGCAGGACCCGGTTCTGTCTCGGGTAAAGCTGATTGCCGAGCCCTGGGATCTGGGCGAAGGTGGCCACCAGGTTGGCAGTTTCCCGCCCGGCTGGACCGAGTGGAACGACAAATTCCGGGACACGGTCCGTGATTACTGGCGCGGCAAAGGTGACGTTATTTCCGAGTTGGCCACGCGCCTGACCGGCTCGGCTGATCTGTTTTACACAAACGGGCGCAGCCCCTGCGCCAGCATCAACTTCATCACCGCTCATGATGGCTTCACGCTGCATGATCTGGTCAGTTACAACGGCGAGTATAATTCGGCCAACCAGGAGGGCGATCAGGACGGCGAAAACGAAGATGAAAACCGGAGCTGGAACTGCGGGGCGGAAGGACCTTGCGATGATCCGCAGATTCTGGCGCTGCGGGAGCGCCAGAAACGCAACTTTCTCGCCACTCTTTTCCTGTCCACCGGGGTCCCCATGTTGTTGGCCGGTGACGAATCCGGCCGCACTCAGCAGGGCAACAGCAATGCCTACTGTCAGGATAACGAGATCAGCTGGGTTAACTGGGGGCTGGATGAGGACGGCAGCCAGCTCCTGGCGTTCGCCCGCCACCTGATCCATATTCGTAAATCCCACCCTGCCGTCCGGCGCCTTCATTTTTTTCGCGGTCAGCCCGTAAACGGCTCCGATACCAAGGATATCTACTGGCTCAACCCCGACGGTGGCGAAATGAGTCAGGACGAATGGGACACCACCTTTGCCCGGGCTGTTGGCGTACTCATAGCTGGCTCGGAACTGCTGGATGTGGGCAGCCAGGGAGAACCCGTGAAAGATGACGACTTTTTGCTGTTCCTGAATGCCGATCATGACGAGGTGTCTTTCACCATTCCCGATATCGCCGGCATAGCCTCCTGGAACCTGCTAATAAACACCTTCATTCCCGACATTCCTGCCTCTTCCCAGAGCTGGGATGCTGGCTCCGAATGCGCTGTTGGGGAATACTCGCTGATGCTGTTCCACCACCAGAGGGACCGGGCATGAACCGGTATCACGACATGCCGTTTGGTGCCCGCATGCAGCCAGATGGCAAGGTGCATTTCGGGTTCTGGGCGCCAAACGGCATGTCGTGATACCGGTTCATGCCCGGTCCCTCTGGTGGTGGAACAGCATCAGCGAGTATTCCCCAA
>JAWOAO010000119.1:0-4874 GCA_046498485.1 Marinobacter sp.
TGTCCATACTCTGGGTGCCGGTGGCCCTGGTTCTGCTGGCTGGCTCCCTGCTGGCCGGGTGGCCCAGTAACGCCTGGGCTCATGCCGCCGGCACCGGCGCTGTGGGCGGCCTGATACTGGGCGTGATTGCAAGAGTCTCTCTGGGCCATGCTGGCCTGCCACTGGTCCTTCCCAAGGGCCTGGTGCTGGCCTTTGCCGCCATCCAGCTGGCGGCGGTCATTCGGGTGCTGACCGCGTTCGAGCTGATCCCGTGGCACCCGGGCATCGGCACCAGCTCAATGCTCTGGGTTCTCGCCTACCTCATCTTTCTGGCCCGCTACAGCGGAATCCTTGCCCGCCCAAGAGCTGACGGTAAACAAGGCTGAAGCCAATTCGACTGCAGGCGGGCCCTTACCAGAGCTCGCCTGCCGTGCATCCAGGTCGCGAGTCCCGCCCAAAAGCACCGACAATAGCCGTCTGCAATGACCAAAATTGTTCATGCCAGGGAACTTCAGGAGTGCAATCATCCACTAAAGGTCAATAGCTCTTCTTGAAACACGCGCTAAAGTAGGTAGACATCATTTTGCAACAGAGACACAGGCAATATGTACCCTGATCACTTTGACAAAGAAGACCTGATCCGCTGCGGGCACGGCGAACTTTTCCCCGGCGCCATGCGGCTCCCCATCGATGAAATGCTGATGGTCGACCGCATCACCCACATAAGCGGGGATGACGGCCTGTATGGCAAGGGCAGCCTGGTCGCCGAGCTGGACATCAATCCGGAGCTCTGGTTTTTCCAGGTTCACTTTAAAGGCGATCCGGTCATGCCTGGCTGTCTTGGCCTTGACGCCATGTGGCAATTGCTTGGCTTTTTCCTGGCCTGGAGTGGCGGCGAAGGTAAAGGCCGCGCTCTGGGTGCCGGCGAGGTGAAATTCTTCGGTCAGGTGCTGCCTGACAACAAGAAAGTCACCTATCGCCTGGATATCAAGCGCATGATCCGCCGCAAACTTACCATGGCCATTGCGGATGCCCGTATGGAAGTGGACGGCAAAGAAATCTATAGCGCCAAAGACCTGCGGGTTGGCTTGTTTACGTCTACTGATGACTTTTAGGAGTTAGCAAGATGCGTCGTGTTGTAATTCCCGCCATGGGGATTGTCTCCAGCCTTGGCACCAATCAAAAAGAAGTCACCCAGTCTCTGCGGGAGTCCCGCTCAGGTATTGCTTTCAGTGAAGAAGCACGGGATAGCGGACTGCGCAGCCATGTCAGTGGCCGCATTGATCTGAACCTGTCGGAGCTGATTGACCGCAAGATCTGGCGCTTTATGTGCCCGGCTGCAGGTTATTGCTACCTGGCCACGAAGGAAGCCATTGCCCAATCCGGCCTGACCGATGAACAGATCCACGCCAACAGCACCGGTGCGGTGTTTGGTACCGGCGGCGCGTCTACCGTTGAGCTGCTCGACGCCATCGACACCCATCGTGACAAAGGCATTCGCCGGGTTGGCCCTTACCGGGTACCCCGCACCATGGGCAGCGCCATCAACGCATCCATAACAACCGCCTTTGGTATTACCGGCATCAACTACGGCATCACCTCGGCCTGCGCCACCAGCGCCCACTGCATCGGCCACGCCGCAGACCAGATCGCTCTGGGCCGCCAGGACGTCATGCTCGCCGGCGGCGGTGAAGACATTCACTGGACCCTGAGCCTGATGTTTGACGCCATGGGCGCGCTGTCCACCAAGTACAACGATACCCCGGAACTGGCCTCACGCACCTACGATGCTGACCGCGACGGCTTCGTGATTTCCGGCGGTGGCGGTACCCTGGTACTGGAAGCCCCGGAGCACGCCGAAGCTCGCGGCGCCACCATCCTGGGCGAGCTGGTTGGCTTTGGTGCCACCTCCGACGGCGCCGATATGGTCGCCCCGAGCGGTGAAGGTGCCATGCGCTGCATGAAGCAGGCGATGGCCAATATCGACGGTGAGATCAGCTACATCAACACCCACGGTACCAGCACCCCGGCCGGTGACATCACAGAACTGAAAGCCCTCAGGGAAACCTTTGGCGACAAGATACCGCCACTGAGTTCCACCAAGCCTTTGTGCGGCCACGCCCTGGGCGCCGCTGGCGTACACGAAGCCATCTACTCGCTGATCATGCAAAGAGAAGGCTTCATCGCGCCATCCGCCAACATCAGCAACCTGGATGAAGGTGCAGCTGGTTACCCCATCGTGCGCGAGCGCATGGACAACCAGAACCTGGACCTGGTCATGAGCAACAGCTTCGGCTTTGGTGGCACCAACGCCAGCCTGGTGTTCAAGAAAGTTTGAGCGAGCGGTATTCAGCCGGCGGAGTGCCCATCCAGCGCTTGAACGCCCGGCTGAAGGCACTCAGTTCAGAAAACCCGAGCTGCTCGGCAATTTCCACCAGCGGCTTGGTTTTGTCTTTCATATAGGTGATCGCCTGCTCACGGCGCACCTGCTCCAGTAACGAGGCAAAGGTCAGCCCTTCCTGCCGTAGCTTCTTGTGCAAGGTATAACGGCTCATATTCAACTGCCCCGCGACCGTTTCAACGCCTACCTTGCCCCGCGCCAGCTGAACCTGGATCAGAAAACTCACCCGCGTACTCAGCGACCGCTTTAACATATCGGGCCTCAGAGACTCTGCTGCCATGCCCATTGCTCCTGTCATTCTGTTATCACTCAATCTGAAACCTGCACCAGCGTACACGTGTTAGCCGAAAGCAATCAATACGACCTTTGAGCAAGATCAATAGAACTGTGATCAGTTTCCGGCAGACTCCGAGTATTCCACAATGCCCTGCCTGCAACCACCGATTTTCTGAACCACCCGGAGACACTATGACCAGCCCGGAACTGCTTGCGCCCGCCGGCACCCCTGAACACCTTGAAACCGCCTTCGCCTATGGCGCCGATGCCGTATACGCCGGCCAGCCCCGCTATTCGCTAAGAGTAAGGAACAACAGTTTCAAAGACGTTGCCGCCCTTGGCGCCGGGATCGAACGCGCCCATCAACTGGGCAAACAGTTCTATCTGGTATCCAACATAGCACCTCATAACGACAAAGTGCGCAGCTACCTGAGAGATCTGGCGCCAGTGCTCGAACAGAAACCAGACGCCCTGATCATGTCAGACCCGGGCCTGATCATGCTGGTACGGGAAACCTGGCCAGACCAACCCATTCATCTTTCGGTGCAAGCCAACGCCGTCAACTGGGCCAGCGTCGAATTCTGGCGCCGCCAGGGCATCAGCCGGGTGATCCTGTCCCGGGAGCTGGCGCTCAACGAAATCCGCGAAATCCGCGAAAAAGTCCCGGCCATGGAACTCGAAGTCTTCGTCCACGGCGCCCTGTGCATGGCTTACTCCGGCCGCTGCCTGCTGTCTGGCTACATGAACCACCGCGACGCCAACCAGGGCGCCTGCACCAACGCCTGCCGCTGGAACTACAAAGCCGTCCAGCACAGCACAGATCAGACCGGCGACCTCATCGCCACCTCGGCAAACAGCGCCGTGCAGGCCTTCGAACCCAAAGAACTCCTGCTGGAAGAACCCAACCGCCCGGGCGGCTTCATCCCCGCCTACGAGGATGAGCACGGCACCTACATCATGAACTCCAAAGACCTGCGCGCCGTGCAGCACGTCGCAGAACTCATCAACATGGGCGTGCATTCCCTGAAACTCGAAGGCCGCACCAAAAGCACCTACTACGTGGCCCGCACCACCCAGGTCTACCGCCGCGCCATCGACGACGCCCTCGCCGGCAAAGCCTTCGACATGCACATGATGGACGAACTCGAAGCCCTCTCCAACCGCGGCTACACCGAAGGCTTCCTGCGCCGCCACGTACCCCAGGAATACCAGAGCTACGAACAGGGCTCCTCCTTCCTCGGCACCCAGCAAGTCGTCGGCACCATCACCGACACCGACGACCGATGGCTCACCATCGACGTCAAAAACAAATTCGCCCCCGGCGACCAACTCGAACTGATCACCCCCGCCGGCAACCTCCGGTTCTCGGCAGCAACCATGGAAAACCGCCACGGCGAAACCATGGACTATGCCCCCGGCAGCGGCCACTTCGTCAAAATTCCGAAGCCGGAAAACTTGCCGGACAACCTGGACTTCACCTACCTGACCAAGATCTTTCAAGAAACGACAACGTCTTAGAGGTCCTTGCCGAGCGGCCAGCACAATGTAAACGGAGCTGGGCGGGTAGACCTTCCCAAAACCTTGCGGAGCCATGGATGGCGGAGCAGAGCGTACAGGGATGTATTCACAGCGTGTTTTGGGAAGGTCTACCCGCCCGGCGCCCCCCAAAAGGCCGATTAAGGTATAATCCCTACACAACCAATTTAATACCTGACTAATTTACTCTGGTATTGTATAATCGCTAGCCAGAAGCAACGGGAAAGGCAACTAAAACCGCCCCTCCCGTCATCCAAAAACCGCTTGCAGGGCGTATTCAAGAACACCAGCGACCGCTGCAGCACCAGCAAATCGATGACATCCGCCGACACCACCCAGCCAAAGGTATGCTCGGCGAAACACAGGGCATCAAGCCCCAGATGAGAGAATTACGGAGCGACGATCATGGCGACCACCGACACCCAGGTGAAAGAGCTGATCAAACGGGAATATGAGCACGGATTTGTCACCGAAATCGAATCCGACACCTTCGAGCCCGGCCTCAACGAAGATGTAATCCGCCGCCTGTCTGAACTCAAGCAGGAACCCGAGTTCATGCTCGAGTGGCGCCTGAAAGCTTACCGTCGTTGGCTGGAAATGGACGAGCCCGAGTGGGCCCCCGTCGACTTCCCGAAGATGGACTACAATTCCATCTCCTACTATTCCGCGCCCAAGCGCCCGG
>JAWOAO010000163.1:0-9473 GCA_046498485.1 Marinobacter sp.
AACAATTTTTTAGCCTGTGCGCAGGCGATATCAGCACCGGGATACCCCTGATTTATGGATCTTCAGCCATGGTTATGAAAGCCTCATTACAGCTTAAGATGGGCCAGAGTCTGACCATGACTCCCCAGCTGCAACAGGCCATCCGCCTGCTGCAGCTTTCCACCCTCGATCTTCAGCAGGAAATCCAGCAGGCACTGGAGTCCAACCCTATGCTGGAAAACCCCGAGGAGGATGACCTCCCGGACAGCGGCGATGATGCCAACAATGTCCAGGACGAGCAAAAGGAAGCCAGCGCCGAGTACGATGAGGCAGGCGCCGACGTCAGCACAGACTGGGATGAAAATGAGAATGGCCCGGACTGGTCGTCCGAGAACGAAATGCCCGACAACATCCCCGATGACCTGCCGGTGGATACCGCCTGGGACGACATTTACCAGTCGGCCCCCGCGCCTGCCAGCAAAGGCGATGATGACAACGATTCCGACTTTGAGACCCGCAACTCCCCGGCCGAAACCCTGCGCGATCATCTGGAGTGGCAGCTCAACCTGACGCCGATGAATGAGCGCGACGGTGCCATTGCCCACGCCTTGATGGATGCCGTCGATGAACGGGGCTACCTGACTTCATCGATCGAAGAAATATACTCTGGCCTGCAGGATGACACCGAAGAAGATCCGCTCGAGCTTGACGAAGTCGTCGCCGTTCTGCACCGGCTTCAGTATTTTGATCCACCGGGCGTTTTTGCCTGCAATCTTCAGGAATGCCTGCTGATCCAGCTGAATCAGTTGCCACCAGATACGCCCTGGCTGCGCCAGGCGCGGTTGGTGGTCACCCAGTTCCTGCATTTGCTGGCCAACCGGGACTATGCCCAGTTGCTCCGGCGCAGCCGCCTGAAAGAGGATCAACTGAGAGACGTGCTCGCCCTGATCACCAGCCTGAACCCCAGGCCGGGCGACGTGGTGGATCGCACTGAGCCGGATTACGTGATTCCTGATGTCATTGTGCGCAAGCACGAGGGCCGCTGGCGGGTAGAACTGAACCCGGAGATTGCCCCGCGCATCCGGGTCAATGCCAGTTATGCCTCGCTCATCCGGCGGGCCGACAGCAGTGCCGACAACACCTACCTGCGCGACCAGCTGCAGGAAGCCAAGTGGTTTATCAAAAGTCTGCAAAGCCGCAACGAAACCTTGTTAAAAGTGGCCACGCGCATTGTCGAACACCAGCAGGGCTTTCTGGACCTTGGCGAAGAAGCCATGAAACCGCTGATTCTGTCTGACATTGCCCAGGCCGTGGAGATGCACGAATCCACCATTTCACGGGTCACCACGCAAAAGTACATGCATACCCCCCGGGGTATTTTCGAGCTGAAGTACTTTTTCTCGAGCCACGTCAGTACCGCCGAAGGCGGGGAATGTTCCTCCACCGCCATTCGTGCGATGATCAGGAAACTGATTGCCGAAGAAACTCCAAAAAAGCCATTGAGTGACAGCAAAATTGCGGCCATGCTTGGAGCACAGGGAATCAACGTGGCGCGGCGCACCGTCGCCAAATACCGGGAGGCGATGCACATCCCGCCTTCGAACGAACGTAAACGACTGGTTTAACTTTTGCCAGTGCACCAAGCACCGGTAATCAGCCCGGCAGCAACGCCGGCACGATGACAACAGGAGACGCCTATGCAACTCAATATTTCAGGCCATCATGTAGAACTGACCCCGGCACTCAAGGATTACGTCAACACCAAGTTTGAAAAACTTGAGCGCCACTTTGATCACATCAGCAACTGCCAGGTAACGCTGGAAATCGAGAAAGTTCGTCAGATGGCCGAAGCCACCCTGCACGTCATCGGTGGCGAGATTCACGCAAAGGCTGAAAACGAAGATATGTACGCGGCGATTGACGCCCTGGTCGACAAGCTCGACCGCCAGATCCTCAAGCACAAAGAAAAGAACGTAGACCGGATGCACGGTAACGGCTGAGCGCGGCATTCCGCGCCACCTTTCCGGGTGTTTCAATAGAGCGTGCTGCGGCGGGATGTACCGGCCGCAGCCTTTTTTTTAGGGAATCACAGTCGATCCATGAGCGATACATCCCTGACCATCGACAACATTCTGGCGCCTGAACTGACGCTGTGCCGGGTACCGGCCTCAAGCAAAAAAAGGGTGCTGGAGACGATCGCCGAACATATTCATCATCAGGATGAAACACTCAGCGATACCGAAATATTCAGCAACCTGATATCCCGGGAAAGACTCGGCAGCACCGGTATCGGCCAGGGCATTGCCATCCCCCATTGCCGTCTTGAGGGGCTTGACCGTGTCATCGGTGTGCTGATGACGCTTGCCGAGCGCATAGATTTCGATGCGATCGACAACCAGCCGGTTGATCTGGTGTTTGCCCTGATTGTTCCGAAAGAAGCCACCAGCGAGCACCTTGAACTGCTGAGCCAACTGGCCGAGAAGTTCAATGACAACGCCTTCTGCGAGCGGCTGCGCCAATGCGAGGATGCCGGCACCCTGTACCAGCGTATGACCGCAGCCAGCACCTGATAGCCATCGCGTCAGCAGAACAAGGAAGGAGCGCCAACCATGAAACTGATTATCGTCAGTGGCCGATCCGGGTCCGGCAAGAGTACCGCCCTGCATGTACTGGAAGACCTGGGTTTTTATTGCATTGACAACCTTCCTATCGGATTGCTGTTCCCGCTGACGCGGGAGGCAGCCCAACAAGAGGCGCCCGGTCGGCTCGGGAAAATGGCGGTCAGCATTGATGCCCGCAACCTGTCTGCGGAACTGGCCAATTTCGAGCAGATCTACGATCAGCTTCGGGACACCGGCATCGTTGTCGAGATCATTTTCCTCGATGCCGATGAACAGTCGCTGCTGCAACGATTCCACGCCACCCGACGCAAACATCCGCTGAGCGACGATAAAACCTCGCTGCGCGAAGCGATCACCAATGAAAAGGCCCTGCTGGACCCCCTGTCGAGACTGGCCGACCTCTATGTCAACACCACTGGCCTGTCGATGTACGAGCTGCGCGACATGGTCAAACAGCGTGTTGCCGGTCGCAAGGATCAGGAGCTGGCGCTGTTGTTCCAGTCTTTTGGCTTCAAGCACGGGGTGCCGGTGGATTCGGACTACGTGTTCGATGTGCGCTGCCTGCCCAACCCCTACTGGGATACCACTCTGCGCAAGCACGTGGGCACCGATCAGCCGGTCATCGATTTTCTTGAGCGGGAACCCCTGACCGGGCAGATGGTGGATGACCTTATGCGTTTTCTTGATAGCTGGCTGCCCTCCTTTGCCGACAGCAACCGCAGTTACATGACCATTTCCATCGGCTGCACCGGCGGCCAGCATCGTTCAGTGTATGTCTGCGATCAGTTGGGTCGTCATTTCAGTGCCCGTTACAACAACGTTCAGGTGCGCCACACCGAACTGCCTCACCTGCAGGCTCGAGGGGAGATCTGATCAACCCATGATCTGCCGCTCCATCACCATCATCAACAAACTGGGCCTGCACGCCCGCGCCACCGCCAAACTGGTGGCGACGGCGTCTCGCTTCGACAGCCAGGTTCGGATTCGCGGCAAAGGCCGCGAGGTGGACGCCAAAAACATCATGCAAGTCATGATGCTGGCTGCCAGCCAGGGCACCGAAGTTGAGCTTGTTGCCGACGGCTCGGACGAGCAGGGTGCCATTAACGCCCTGGTGACGCTGATCGATGATTATTTCGGCGAAGGCGGATAAGACCGACTTCGCTATTCCCCTACAACTCTTTCTCACGTGTGCAAGCTATCTCCGCTATAATGCGTCGGTTTTCTGATCGCAGGTGGTTTTATGACCGATATTCTGGAAAAAAGTCAGGCCCGCCAGCGCCTTCGCTCCCTCAGTGAGGCCCTGGACAGTGGTGCCCTCAAACAAGTAGCCCGTATTCTTAACGGCGGTCTGAGCCCCAGCGACATTGCCCATCTGCTGGAATCCTCGCCGCCCCGTCAGCGCGCACTGTTGTGGAGCCTGGTCGACAAACAGCTTGAAGGCGAAGTCCTTCAGTACCTCGGTGACGACATCCGTGGCTATTTCCTGAGCCAGCTGAATGCTCAGGAACTGGCGGATATCATCGAGAATTTCGAATCGGACGACCTGGCCGACCTGCTGCAGCAACTTCCGGACACGGTTATCCAGGAAGTCCTGGACACCATGGACGAACAGGACCGGGCGCGGGTAGAGGAAGTCCTGGCCTACCCGGAAGACACTGCCGGCGGCCTGATGAACACGGATACCATCACCGTGCGGCCAGACATCAGTATTGACGTGGTATTGCGTTACCTGCGCCGCCACCGCAGCCTGCCGCCGATGACCGACAGCCTGATCGTGGTAAGCCGACGCGACGAGTTTATCGGCATGTTACCGATTACCCGGATGCTGGTATCCAACCCCGCCGCCACGGTTCGGGAAGTCATGGATACCGAAATCGAACCGATACCGGTTGGCCTGTCAGACACCAAAGTCGCCACCCTGTTCGAGCGCTACGACCTGATCTCGGCACCGGTAGTGGGCGAAGGCAACAAGCTGTTGGGCCGGATCACGATCGATGACGTGGTCGATGTTATCCGGGAAGACGCCGACCACTCGCTGATGAGCATGGCCGGTCTGGATGAGGACGAAGACACCTTTGCCCCGATCATGAAAACAACCCGGCGGCGGGCGGTGTGGCTGGGCATCAATCTGCTTACCGCGTTTACCGCCTCTGGGGTGATCGGCCTGTTTGAAGACACCATCGCCAAGGTGGTGGCACTGGCGGTATTGATGCCGATTGTGGCCAGCATGGGCGGTATCGCCGGCAGTCAGACCCTGACCCTGGTGATCCGCGGCATGGCCGTTGGCCAGATCAGTGGCGCCAACGTGGGCTGGCTGCTGAACCGTGAATTCCTGTCCGGCGTTCTCAACGGCCTGCTGTGGGCCGTGGTGGTTGCCGTTGCCGCCGTACTCTGGTTCCAGGACTGGCTGATCGGTGCCATCATCGCAGCTGCCTTGATCATCAATCTGGTGGTGGCCTCTCTGGTTGGCACGGTATTGCCCTTGTTTCTGAAATCCAGGAACATTGACCCTGCCCTTGCCGGCAGCGTTATTCTGACAACGGTTACCGACGTTGTCGGCTTCATGGCCTTTCTGGGACTGGCCACCATTTTTTACGCCTGACAAAATCGATATTGACAATGACTGAGCATACTGACGACGATCAATTTCCGGAATACTCCGGCCCCAGCAAGTCCCAGCTGAAGCGGGACATGCACGCCCTGCAGAACCTGGGCAAGCGGATGCTCGACCTGAATGACGACCAGCTGGCCTCGCTGACCATCAGTGATACTCTGCAACGGGCCATTATGGAGTCACGTCGAATCAACCAGCGTGAAGCCAAACGCCGGCACCTGCAATACATTGGCAAAGTCATTCGCCAGGAAGCAGACCCCGAAGCGCTCAGCCGCGCCATTGATGCCTTTCATGCCGGCAGTGAAGAACATACCCATCGCCACCACCTGGCAGAGCGCTGGCGTGACCGGATGATTGCCGAAGGCGACAAGGTGGTGAGTGAGTTTATTGGTTATTGCCCGTTGGCCGACGTTCAGCATCTGCGCAATCTGGTCCGCAATGCCCGTAAGGAAGTGGCTGCTCAGAACAACACCGGTCAGGCGCGGAAACTGTTCCGGGCCCTCCGGGCATGGGTTGACGAAGCAGAGCTGTGAGGTCCGGCGCTTTACAGGCGCCGATGTTGCCAGACCGGCATGCGGGTTCTGACCTGGTCAAGATAGTCAGCATTCAGGTCGGCGCATACCAGGCCCGGCCCTTGTTCTTCGATTTCACTGAGCACCTTGCCCCAGGGGTCGCAGATCAGGCTGTGGCCATAGGTTTTACGGCGCGGACTGTTCTGGCCACCCTGTCCAGGCGCAACCACCCAGACCTGGTTCTCGATGGCCCGGGCGCGAATCAGGGCGTGCCAATGGGCATCACCGGTCTGCCAGGTAAACGCACTGGGCAAACACACCCAGTCAGCACCCTGCTCCCGTAACGCTCTGAACAACTCGGGAAAGCGCAGATCATAGCAGATGGCCAGCCCCAGCCTGCCCGCCGGCGTCTCTACCGTAACCACCTGATCACCCGGCTCAAAGGTATCGGATTCGCGATACTGACCCTGGGAGTCTTCCACCATGGCATCAAACAAATGGATCTTGTCGTAACGCGCAACCTCCTGCCCCTGATCGTTGTAAACAAGGCAGCTTGCCCGAACCCGATCAGCCAGCTCTGACCCGTCTGGCCGCGTTGCCAGCGGCAGGGAGCCGCCAACAATCCATAAGCCCAGCAGCCTGGCCTGGCCGGACAAAAAACGACGAATCACCGACTCGGCACCGGCCTCCTGGCGACCGCACGCAAGCATCTGGGCGGTGGCCAATACCGCAAAATTCTCCGGCAACACCGCGACTTTCGCACCCGCTGCCGCAGCTTCCCGCAACAGGCGCCCGGCTTCGGCAAGATTGGCCTCAAGGTCGTGGCTGCTGACCATCTGGATAGCGGCAACGTGGGTCATGGCTCAACTCCTCTAATCACCGGTATCAAATACCCGGCGCAGTTCGACTTTCGGGTCACTCCAGCTTTCGGTGACACTGTAGGTAGCACTGGTCAGTCTGCTCAGGGGGTCACCCAGAATTTTATCCAGCACAAACAGCGCCCCACCGATGGGGGCGCTGGCTCCCATCAGTATGGCAGCCAGCGGCAGATTCTGGGTAACCGGCAGCACCAGAACCAGTCGCATATCCAGGCTTTCGTCGATCATATTGGCGTTGCCACTGAGCTTGAAGGCTCCGGACGGGCCGACCAGCTGCAGCTCAGGATCCAGCGAGAGCAAGCCGTTGACCAGACTGGCCTTGCCTGAAATGGCATCGAAGGCGATTCCCCGTTGGTACAGGTCAGAAAAATCCAGGCGGAGTCTGCGCCAGAGGGTATCGGTGTTGAGCAGGTTGAAAATCCTGAACAGCTGAGCCGAACCGCTTTGTTCCATAATCACGCCGTCCTCCAGCCGCATACTGACCTGACCACTGAGCCCGGCCAAGGCGAACTCGTCTGGCCGCCCGGGCCAGTCCAGATCCAGATCGATTCGGGTCTGTGCGTTGTTCAGCGGGATCGGCGCACCGGTCAGTGTTTGCAGCTCGCTCAGGCTACCACCCGAGAGCGCACCGACAAAGCGACTGGTTGCCCGCTCATCTACCTCGCTCCAGGTCATGTCGCCGTTCAGAGCCAGCGTCTGCAGTTGCCCTTCAATGTTCGTGATGTTGAGCCTGAACGGCTCCGGGCGCAGACTGAATTGCCAGCGGCCAGCGCTGTCATCACTTAATCTCAACTCGTCGATCGTTACGTCGATGTCTGGCCAGCTTACAATATCGAGCGCGCGAAAGGCTTCCAGCTGCTGCTCCAGCGTCAGTAATTCTGGAGCACTGTCGGTGTCGTTGTCCGGGTCCGAACGCAACAGGTTCAGACGCTGCAACTCGACATCGATAACACCGTCATCCGGCACCATCAGGCGCCCGAGTACTCGTTCGGATTCGGTGTTGAATACCCAGCGGTCGCCCAGATCCAGCGCACTGATCCGGATATCGCTGAGGCTATGCCCGGCGAGATTCAAATGGCTGAAATACAGATCGAATCCGGACCGTTGCCACAACAGATCAAAACCCAGGCGATTGTGCCAGTCTCCGGTTACCCGCACGCCCTCGCCGGCGCTGGTATCAACCACCGCCGACAACTCGGCGCGCTGATCGACGGATTTGCCCAGGGGTGCAGGCCAGTCCAGCGCCAGCCCGTGCAGGTCTGACGTCACCGAGACCCGCGGCGTGGTTTCGGAGGCGACCTTCAGCTCGGCGGTGTAAGCAAGCGTGCCCGCCATACCCAGGGACATACCCTCCGCTAACCCCAACTGACTCAGGAACGACGGCATCGGCAGCTGACCGGCCTGGCGTATCGACAAGCCCGGGGCCCCGGCGGCGCTGCCGGGAGTCTGCTCAAAACTGACCGTGACCGGCTGGTCAAGAAAATTGGCGTTCAGGGGCGCTCCGGAAAAACCCTCAACCGTATGGTAGCCAAGTTCGCCCTCAATGCCGGTCCAGCTCAGTCCGGCTTCGGAGTAGGTGACCTGCGCCCCGCGGGTGCTGACCCTGGCCTGCACTTCGGGCCGGGCGTCGCTGGCCAGCGGCAGATCGAGATTAACGGCCAACTGGTACAACCCCTGAAACTCAAGCCCGCTGGCGGCGGCACCGGCCAGCTCACCCAACGGCGTATTGTTCAGCCAGAAAGGCAGCGCTTGCCCGGGGACACTGGCGGCGGCATCGACCCGTATCCGGGTCGGGCTATCGCCGCTGCCCGGCACTAACCTGACCTCGCCTTGATTCAAGTCCAGACCGCCGGTGCGGCCTTGCGCCAGAGTCACCCGGGCATTCGCATTGTGGATCTCGACCCGGCCACGGGCGCCCTCCAGCTCGGGCCACTGTTGATCATAGCGGATACGGGCCTGATCAAACTCATACCACATGGAGGACACAAACGAGCCCCGGGGCGCGCCAGCATCGATCCGGCCATGCCCGTAGTAGTGCCCGGCGGTGATATCGGCCTCCACGATGGCCGTCGTCAGCCAATCATAAAGCGCGTCGTCCATCACCCGGGCGGGGACAAAGTCCGCCAGCATCGAAGCGGTGCCATTCTCAATAGCCACGCTCACGCCAACATTATCCTCACCAAACTGATCGAGCCTGAGATCAAAGGCGCCGGTCACCACCGTTTGATCGCCATAAGTAACCCGCAGGTCGTCCGCAAACACTCGGGTAATGGGCCCCGCCAAATTCCAGGATACGGTGCCCGCCAGCGTACTGAGCGACCAGTCAGAGAGAAATAATTGCGGGAATCCCAGGCTGACCGGCTGCGCGGCCTCCAGGGTGACATGGCCCCGGTCAGCGTTGATCCGCATCAGGCCATGGAGGCCACTGGCCGAGGGCGATCCCCGGGCCGCCTGAATCGACACCTCGCGCAGGCGGCCGGAAAGCTCAAAGCTGGCCGGATCGTCAGGCAGCGTAAGGATCAGGTCATCCAGATACCCTGCCGGCCGGTACAGTGCCAGTGCCTGGTTCGGCGCATCGGGTAACAGTGGTAGGGCCTGAACCAGGCGCCGGATCGGGGCCAGCGGCAAGCCGTCAGCAATGAAAACATGACCGTCAGTGACCGGCTCAAGCCGCACTCCGAACGGCTCCACCTGTTCGCCGAGCCATTGCCACTGCAATTGCTGAAGCTGAAGCGGGCCATCTTTGCGCCAACCAAATCGGGCCCGGATATCTTCGATCGGCGCGAGCGATGCCATCGTCACACCAAGCTGAAGATACGGTGTGTAGACGGAGCCCTGAATCTGCTCAACCTCCCCGTCGCGAAAGGTC
>JAWOAO010000186.1:0-3789 GCA_046498485.1 Marinobacter sp.
CGTGAGCCAGCTGTATCTGTCCCAGACCCTGTCGGATCGCGACACCCAACTGGCCCGCCTGAACACCCAGCTCAACGAGCTATCGCAATTACTGGGTCTGGAGCAGAGCAAGACCGGTGCCCTGGAGAACCAGATGGCCAGCCTCCAGGACGACTACAGCGCCAGCCTGAACCGGAACGAGGAGCTGGCAAGCCAGCTGGAAACCAACCGCCAGCAACTGATGCAACAAACCGCCACGGCACAGGCGCAAGCCGAGCGGCTGGTCAGTATGGAACAAGCCATCAGTGAGAAAGACGAGATGTCCGCCAGCCAGCAGGCCATGGTCCTGCGACTGTCTAACCAGATTGCGTCACTGCGGGAGCAGTTAAGGCAGATTACCTCGGCGCTGGAACTGCAGGAACAGATGACGGCAGAGAAAGAGCAAGCACTGGCCAACGTCAGCCAACGACTGAATACCCTGCTGGCAGAGCGGGTTAACCAGCTGCAACAGTACCAGTCTGAATTCTTTGCCCGGCTTCGGGACATCCTGGCCAGCAACGAGAACATCCGGGTGGTGGGAGACCGTTTCCTGTTGCCCTCGGAGTTGTTGTTTGGCTCAGGCTCGGCACAACTGGGGGAAGACGGCCGAGGGGAACTGGACAAGCTCGCCGGTGTACTGCTGGATGTGGTGGAGCGAATTCCCGACGACATCGACTGGATTCTGCGCATCGACGGCCATACCGACGTCATCCCGATCAATACGCCGCAGTTCCCGTCAAACTGGGAACTGTCCACCGCCCGGGCGGTGGCCGTGGTGCGTTACCTTGCCGGCCAGGGGGTTCCTGAACGGCGGATGGTGGCGGCCGGCTTCGGTGAGTTCTTCCCGGTGGCGGAAGGCACCTCACCAGAAGCGCTCAGCAGAAACCGGCGCATCGAGCTCAAGCTCACTGATCGCTGATCGGGCCCAACCTGGCGCCAAGCCCGATCAGCCTCACCTCAAAAGTGAATAACGGTCCTGATGCTTTTACCCTCATGCATCAGGTCAAAGGCTTTGTTGATGTCTTCCAGTGGCATTTCATGGGTGATAAACACATCCAGAGGAATCTCGCCGGTTTTGGCTTTTTCCACGTAAGACGGCAGCTCGGTACGACCCTTGACGCCGCCAAAGGCGGAACCGCGCCAGACCCGACCAGTCACCAGCTGGAACGGACGGGTACTGATTTCTTCGCCGGCACCGGCCACGCCGATAATGACAGACTCACCCCAACCCTTGTGACAGGACTCAAGTGCCGCGCGCATCAGCTTCACATTACCCACACACTCGAAGGTGTAGTCGGCACCGCCATCCGTCATCTCGACAATTACTTCCTGGATCGGCTTATCATAATCGTTGGGATTGACCACATCGGTGGCACCCAATTGCCTGGCAATGTCGAATTTGCCCGGGTTAATGTCAACCGCAATGATGCGGCTGGCCTTGGCCATGGTGGCGCCGATGATGGCCGCCAGACCGATACCGCCGAGCCCGAAAATGGCCACGGTGGCACCTGCTTCAACCTTCGCCGTGTTCAGCACCGCACCAATACCGGTAGTGACGCCACAGCCCAGCAGGCACACCTTGTCCAGCGGAGCTTCCTTGGGGATCTTGGCCAGGGAGATTTCCGGCAATACGGTGTATTCGGAGAAGGTGGAGCAGCCCATGTAGTGGTAAATCGGCTCGCCCTTGTACGAGAACCGTGATGTCCCGTCCGGCATCACACCCTTACCCTGGGTTTCACGCACCGCGCTGCACAGGTTGGTCTTGCCAGAGGTGCAGAATTTGCACTTGCCGCATTCGGCGGTGTACAGCGGAATCACGTGGTCGCCCACTTCCAGGTTCTTCACGCCCGGGCCAACAGCTTCAACAATACCGCCGCCTTCATGGCCGAGGATGGTGGGAAACAGGCCTTCGGGATCGGCACCGGAGAGGGTGAAGGCATCGGTGTGGCAAACGCCGGTGGCAACGATGCGCACCAGGACCTCGCCTTCTTGCGGCGGGGCAACATCAACTTCAACAATTTCGAGCGGCTTGTTAGCTTCAAACGCTACTGCGGCACGGGACTTGATCACTGGCAGGCTCCTTCGGGATCTGTGCGGAATCTCGGCTACTACGGATTCCGGGGGTTTGACGGACTCTAGACGACCGGTCTACTATAGCAGACATGACCTCAAACGACACCCGCACTCACATCATTCTCACCGGCGCCGACCTGATCGGCCACAAAGGCTTCGGCGCGACCGGCATTAGTGCTGTGTTAACCGCGGCTGGCGTGCCCAAGGGGTCGTTCTATCATTACTTTAGCAGCAAGCACGATTTTGGCCTGGCGGTCATTGATACGTTCGCCGAGGACTACGATGCCAAACTGGAGCGGATTCTCAACGACACCAGCGGTAGCTGCGTTGATCGCCTGCGTGCTTATTTTGATACCGGCTTTGAGACCATGGCCAGTTGCGAGTACACCCGGGGCTGTCTGATCGGCAATCTGGGCCAGGAGCTGGCCGGGCAGAACGAAGCTTTCCGGCAACGACTGAACACCGTCTTCGCCAATTGGGAAAAGCGCTTTGAACAGTGTCTTCGTGATGGCCAGCAGGACGGGCATATCAGTGCCGACATCGACCCGAAAGACGCCGCCAGCTTCCTGCTGTCCGGCTGGGAAGGCGCCATGCTGCGCTCGAAGGTTCTCAAGTCGGTGGACCCCATGGAGCGGTTCGTGCGCGTCTTTTTCAGGCAGTGCCTGAACGCCAGCTGAATTTTTCGATCACCGGCTATTCGATCACCGATGAGTAATAGTCTGGTGTAATTAATAGCATTTAATCCTTAAGGGGATCTCTTATGAGCAACCAGAACGATCCACTGTTTCAACCCTGCCACCTGGGCGAACTGGCCCTGCCCAACCGGGTGCTGATGTCGCCACTGACACGCTCCCGCTCAAGCCAGCCCGGGGACGTCCCCAATCACATGAACGCCCGTTACTACCAGCAGCGGGCAAGCGCTGGCCTGATCCTCAGTGAAGCCTCCCAGGTGTCGCCACAGGGTAAGGGCTATGCTTTTACTCCGGGCATTCATTCGCCGGAACAGGTTGAAGGCTGGAAGGCGGTAACCGGCGCGGTGCACATGGCCGGCGGCCGGATTCACATGCAATTGTGGCACGTGGGCCGGATTTCCCATCCGCAGCTGCAACCGAACGGTGACAAACCCGTTGCGCCCTCTGCCATCAAACCCGAAGGCGCCAAGACCTTTATCAGCGCCGACTCCGGCATGGTGGATATTCCGGAGCCCCGGGCCCTGGAAACCGCGGAAATGGCCGATATCGTCGAGCAATTCCGCCAGGGCGCACTGAACGCCAAGCAAGCCGGCTTTGACGGTGTTGAAGTTCATGCTGCCAACGGCTATTTGCTGGACCAGTTCATTAAAAGCGGTAGCAACCAGCGCACCGACGAGTTTGGTGGCTCGGTGGAAAACCGCCTGCGCCTGCCGCTGATGGTAATCGAAGCGGTTATCGACGTCTGGGGCAAGGACAAAGTCGGCGTCCGCGTCAGCCCCACCGGCAGCTTCAACGCCATGGACGACGACAACCCGGTCGAGACCTTCGGCACCTTCGCCCGGCACTTGAACGACCTCGGCATTGCCTACATTGAAGTGGTGGAGGACTCGTTCCAGGGCAATCACGCCAACGGACGCCCGGAAGAAGTGATCGATGCCATCCGGGCCGGCTTCAAGGGTACCTACATTGCCAACGGCGCCTACACCGCCGACGAAGCACGCCAGCG
>JAWOAO010000031.1:0-2566 GCA_046498485.1 Marinobacter sp.
GTTGGCAATCCGGGAACCGAAGATGAGGGAAAGGAAGGGAATAGGATTATCCTGGCATGCACCCAGGCTGACACTGGCAATATCGGTGATCGGCGAATACAGGTCAGATCCTTTCAGCCGACTACCGAGTGTCGCCAAGTTTGAATTTGGCGGGTTATGATAGCCGACAAGCACTAGTGATCTTTACCATCGAGGATATGGACTTGCTTGCGGATTCGGGCGGGCTGTCTGTGAGTAACCTGAAATTGCTGGGCACGGAAAGCAGTGGTATTCAAATGGGGTCCGACGATTTGAGAGCTTTTTTTACGGAGTCGACCAATCTATCGGATGTTGCTATCAACAAGTCTGTCTCTGGGGCCGAAAACGGTTTCGCGGTAATGAGCTCGAGTATTGGGGCAGAACCTGTGATGGTTGATGGTATCCCGCGTGAACTGTGGACCTTCAGGATCAACGCCCTGGCTGCAGATATCACTGTCGACAACATGGCCATTAACGGAACAAGTCTTGGCTCGGCCCACGTTGATAACCTGCGTGTGAGCGACACCGCAATCAGGTTTAATAATTACTAGAAGCTGATACGTGTCGCCTTCGAATCCTGCCCGGAGCCTGGCGCCGCCAGTCTCCAGAGGTTCATTTTAATCCGGCACTTGAATAGAAAGATCAAACCCACCCCCAGGCCGTGGCGTCAGGTTAATCGGCCCTTCGTTTATCCCCTCTGGAATCTGGATCCGGTCAATACCCGGCGGGTTGCCAATGGTAAAGTTCAGGTTTTGCCCGTCAAAACCGATGCCGAGCTGATCGTTCAGGAAGGTCTGGGTGAAAGGTTCGTCCGGAATCTGGGGTTGCTGTCCGAAAATCAGCTGTGGCAGCGGGGGCGTAAAGTCTGCCGGTGGTTGCGCCCGGGCCAGTTCGTCGGTTGGTAACAACAGTGCCCGCCTCAGGAATTCGTCCTCGGCGCTGGTCAGGGCGTCGGACTTACCTTCATCCGCATAGCGCTGTAGGGCTTCACGGTAGGCCTCTTCTTCCGCTTCGCTCAGCACCGGCTCACCGGGAGAAATGGTGAGTGCCCGTATGATGCGCTGGCGATCCGTGTCGGATTTCTGCTGGTCTCTGGGTACCACGATAACCGCTGAATCCTGGACGTAAGTGTCTACCATTTCATCCGACGTCATGGCCTGCACGCCGGCGATAACCGGGCCAGAAAGGGTGGCGGCGATGGCTGCTGCAAACAATGTGGGGCGGGGCATGGCAAAGCCTCTTGCGTTACCGGTTCGGTTCAGACGCGCGGCTGAAACTGCAAAAATCAGACGGTACGCTTCCTCTCAAGATTATTCGGTTTGTCAGGCCGTTTTTCAACCGGAAAGTGCCGGGTCTGTGACCAGAATCCGCAGTTCGCCAGTAAAGCTTTATGGTTAACCAAAGAGTGTGGTTTGATGCGTTCCGGTAACCGATGAACTTTTGGGGGAAACGCAGCCTGATGGGCATGATCAAGCAACTAATCAAACGTCGCTGGCACCGCTGGATTGGTCGCCGTATTCCGAGAGCGGATAGCCAGGCCTTCAGTCAGAAAAACATCTTTATTTTGCCGACCGGGGCCGGTGTGGTGTTCGGCGTGTTGTTGCTGATCATGTTGATTACCGGGATCAACTATCAGAACAGCCTCATTTACTTGCTCACGTTCATGCTCGGGGCGCTGTTCGTCGGTGCCATGCACCAGACCCACCGCAACTTGTCTGGTCTTACCCTGTCATTGGTTCGGGCTGGTGAGGCGGAGGCCGGCGATGAGGTGCCTTTCAGTTTGCGAGTCAGTGCCGGCAAGGATTCTGCTCTGGCAATTTCGCTGTCGGTTGAGGACTCAAGACTTGAGGGTGTGCACGTGCCATCGGGGCAATCCCGGGATGTGGTGTTGCCGGTTCGCTCTGGGCATCGCGGTTACTTTCGACCAGACCGGATCCGCATTGAAACCCGCTTCCCGTTCGGTTTGCTCAAAGCCTGGTCCTGGTTGCGCCCGGCCTCCGCCGGAATAGCCTATCCCCGTCCCGTGCCGGCACCGGAGGTGCTGAGTCAGGTGGATGATGGCCGTGAGGCGACAACAGAGGCCAGGGTTGCGGGCCAGGATAATGCCGATCTGCGGCCGTGGCGTGAAGGCGATATGAGCCAGCGCGTGATGTGGAAGCGATTTGCCCGCTCCGGCCAGATGGTGGTGGCCGATTGGGAAGGCGAACAGGGCAGCCCCCATTGGCTGGATTTTAATGCCTTCCCGGGCGCGGATGCCGAACTCCGGCTCAGCTATCTGGCCTGGCTGGTCGCCGACCGTATTCAGCAGGGTGGCCGTTTTGGCCTGAACCTGCCGGGTGAGATGATCGAGCCAGACACCGGGCCGGTGCACGGGGAGCGCTGTCTCCGGGCGCTGGCGGTTTGGGGAGAGGAAGTCCCAAGACAGCAGGATGCGTTGGCTTTTGGCACCCGCAAGGCTGTTGATGGCGCGTCAGCGGGCGGTGCCGTATGAGCCGCGTGGCCGACTTTGCCAGGGGCCGGACCCCGGCGCGTGATGTACCCGTTGATT
>JAWOAO010000236.1:0-4274 GCA_046498485.1 Marinobacter sp.
CGCCGTCACGCACTGCACGGGTCTTGAGGGAAGCGAGGTCGGAGCCGGCGCCGGGCTCGGAATAGCCCTGGGCCCACCAGTCCTCACCGCTGAGGATGCGCGGCAGGTACTTCTGCTTCTGTTCTTCGTTACCGAATTTGATGATCACCGGCGCTACCATGTTCACCCCGAACGGGATGGAGCGGGGAACGCCGTAACGGGCGGATTCTTCGTCCCAGATGTGCTTCTGAACCGGGGTCCACTTGACGCCGCCATACTCTTCCGGCCAGTGCGTGGCGTACCATCCCTGTTTGCAGAGAATTTTCTGCCACCGCTGATGGTCTTCCTTGGACAGGCGGCGGAATCCTTTTACCTTGGCGGCGATGTCTGCCGGCAGCTTTTCATCCAGAAATGCCCTGACTTCGTCACGGAAGGCAAGTTCCTCGGCCGTGTAGTTCATGTTCATCGGATAAACCTCGTTTGCGTTTGTGCAACAATCAGCTGAACGCCTGAATACCGGTCTGGCCACGTCCCAGGATGAGGGCGTGAACATCGTGCGTACCTTCGTAGGTATTCACCGCTTCCAGGTTCATTACGTGGCGAATCACGTGGTATTCGTCAGAAATGCCGTTGCCACCGTGCATGTCGCGGGCAACCCGGGCAATGTCCAGGGCCTTGCCACAGTTGTTGCGCTTGAGCATGGAGATAGCGTCCGTCGAGTAATTGCCGGTGTCCATCATGCGGCCCAGCTGCAACACCGCCTGCAGGCCCAGGGTGATTTCGGTCTGCATATCCGCCAGCTTTTTCTGGATCAGCTGGTTAGCGGCCAGTGGCTTGCCAAATTGCTTGCGCTCAAGGGTGTAATTGAGTGCTGCGTGCCAGCAGAACTCGGCTGCGCCGAGGGAGCCCCAGCTGATGCCGAAGCGGGCCTTGTTCAGACAACTGAACGGACCCTTCAGGCCTTCCACGTCGAGCTTGTTCTCATCCGGGACGAAGACCTCGTCCATAAAGATCGATCCGGTCTCGGAAGCCCGCAGGGAAAACTTGCCTTCAATCTTTGGCGTGTCCAGGCCTTTGGCACCTTCGCGTTCAATCACGAAGCCGGTGATATTGCCATCCAGCTTGGCCCAGACAACGCAAACATCGGCAATGGGTGAGTTGGTGATCCAGGTTTTGGAGCCGCTCACCAGATAGCCGCCGTCGACCTTTTTGGCGCGGGTCTCCATGTTGCCCGGGTCAGACCCGTGGTTGGGCTCGGTCAGGCCAAAGCAGCCTACTTTTTCACCGGATGCCAGTTGCGGCAGGATGCGTTTTTTCAGGGCTTCCTGGCCGAAGGCGTGAATCGGGTGAATAACCAGTGACGACTGGACACTCAATGCAGAGCGGTAGGCGGAGTCGACCCGCTCCACTTCACGGGCGATCAGGCCATAGCACACATGGTTCAGGCCCGGGCCGCCATACTCTTCCGGCAGCGTGGCGCCGAGCATGCCCAGGTCTCCCATGTCGGTAAAAATGGAGCGGTCGAACGTCTCATGCCGGTTCGCCTGGGTAATGCCGGGCATCAGTCGCTGGTCGCAGAAGGAACGTATACTGTCCCTGACCTGACGTTCGGTTTCATCCAGTTGCTTGTCGAATTGCAGCAGGTCATCCCAGGGTGCGGAAGCCATTATGTTTCTCCTCAAAAAAATTGGTCTTTCCTCTGCAGCGCAGAAAGGATTCGAACTTATTTCGCCATAAATGTTAATATAGTTTCGTATAGCGGAACTGAGTTTTGTATATCGATGAGTAAAGACTAATCCGGGTCTGTATGAAATGCAACCGATACCACCACCGAAGGTCGTGAATTTTCTATGAGCCGATTTCTGGTTCCTGTTGCCGTGTTACTGGAGCTTGTGGCGCTATCGCTGGCCAGCCCCCGGCTCAGCGTGCTGTCCGGCGTGCTGTTTGTGCTTTATTTCCTCAATGCGCTCGGCCGGCTGCAGGTCTATTCCCGCTACCTTTTCCTGATTTCGGTCCTGCTGGTGTGTTTCCTTGCGCTGGCCGGTGAAATGGGCGGTGAGGAGCTCATGCGTGCGGTCTCCAATGCCGCCTTCTACGCGGCTTTCCTGGGCAGCCTGGGCATGATGCAGTGCCTGGTGCGGCGGATGGAAGTGCTGCAGCGTATCCATGATGTACTGCTCGGTGGCCGCCCTGCGTTGCTGTATCCGAAATACGCGGTGGTCAGCTGCGGTATTGCCTCGGTGCTGAGTTTCGGGGTAATGAACCTGCTCTGTGGCACCCTGACGGATACCCTGCGGGAGCGAGGTATTACCGGTGCCTCCCGGCTGCGCTGGCTGCGCAGTGTGCTGATCAGTACCCTGCGGGGGTTTGCGCTGGTACCGCTGATTGCGCCAACCAGTGTCGCGGTGGCAATCATTACCCGTGAAGTGCCCACCCTGACCTGGTCGGGTCTGTTGCCTTACGGTATCGGCAGTGCCGTGCTGCTGATACTGGTTGGCTGGTTTCTTGAGCACAAACGCTTTCGCCTGATCAGCAGCGAGCGCGAGATACTGGAGCACTGGCCATCCGGTAGCGGCCAGCTGGCCCTGCTGGTGACGGTGATTTTCGCTGCCATGGCGGTACTGGTGCAGTGGTCCGGCCTGAAAGTGTCTGTGGCCGCGATGCTGACGGTGCCGGTGGTGACCTTTATCTATATGTGGTGGCGCGATCGATCGCTGCCGGGTGTGGCCCGGGAAGCGGTGGACAACATGCTGGGTATGAACAACGAGATGGCCATTTTCGCCGGGTCCGCCGTCCTGGGCGCCGCCCTGGTGGCGGTGATCCCGGCAGATGCGTTGGCGGGGCTGGCGTCGGGGCAGCAGGGTGTGTTCCTGCTTGCAGCCTGCGGATTGCTGATGATGCCGATGCTGTCGGCCATCGGCATTATTCCGATTACCGTGCTGAGCGTGCAGGCGGGCCTGATGCCGCAACTGGTGGCGGAAGGAGTGGATCCGCTGCCCATTGCCGTGGCCCTGGTCATCGGGTTTTCCCTGGCCATGATGCTGTCGCCGTTCGGCCCGGCGGTCATGTTGCTGTCGCGGTTTGGCCAGGTGTCGCGCTGGGTGGTGGCGTTTGGCTGGAACGGGCTGTTCGTTCTGCTGTCCATTCCGTTACTGCTGGTGATGCTTTGGGGTCTGTTCGTGGTAGCGCCGGCCACCTGGGGATGAGGGTGGCGGCGCATTGATGCGGTAGTCAGTAGCCGCGGCGGGTGTCGACAATACCGGTAATGGGCTGGTTCTGGTAATGGGCGCGAATCTTGCCGGTAATCTGTTCCAGGGTAGCATCCCGCAAGGTTCGGGCCGAAATGTGCGGTGTGACCGTGATCTCCGGCCGCTGCCAGAATGGGTGGTCCGCGGCTAACGGCTCCTGGCGGAATACATCCAGCGAGGCCCGCGCCACATGGCCGTCGTCTATCGCCCTGAGCAGGTCCTCTTCCACCAGATGCTCACCGCGGCCGACATTGATCACCACGGCGCCGGGCATCAGCTGGCTGAAGAGTTGGTGATTGAGGATGTCGCGGGTTTCGTCGGTCAGCGGCAGGGTGTTTACCAGCACGCGGGTTGAGCCCAGAAAGTCGGGCAGTTCGCCCGCACCGGCAAAGGTGCTCACCTTGTCCAGCGCATGGTTGCTGCGGGCCCAGCCGTTGACCCGGTAGTCAAGGTCCGCGAGTGTGCGTGCCACCCGCTTGCCAATATGGCCCAGCCCCATGACCCCCACCGGCCATTCACTGCGTCTGATCGGCCGGTGAATTTTCCAGACGCATTGCCGTTGTTGCTCGCGGTAGGTCTCCATGCCGCGGCTGGCTTCCAGCAACTGGTGCAATACGTATTCTGCCATTTGTACTGACCCCACCGTAAGGATTGCCTCGCTTGAGAAATCTACCGGAAAATACTCTTTTCCCACCTCAATAATATCTTTGATATCCGGCTCATGCCGATCACCAAGCACTGAACGTACTGCCTTGTTGTAGCGCTTCTCTGTCTGATAGAGATAGAGATTTTTCACCACTGACTCGCCCTTTTCAAAGAGACCGGCAGACTGGCGTTTCGCCATATAACCCTGGTAATAGGCAGTGTAGAGGATATATTCGTGCATAGGGGTGAGCCACGCCTCGCCGCCATGTTCCTCAATAACATCAATAAGGCTGCCGTTGGAAAAATCATTGTTCCGCACATACTTAAACATGCCGCTACCCTAGTCCGCACGCACGTGGCTGTCAAGCGCGGGCGGCCTGGCGGCGGGCTCGACGGTCTCCC
>JAWOAO010000300.1:0-6116 GCA_046498485.1 Marinobacter sp.
ACTGACGAATATTGCCATGGCTGTCGCCGGCGGGATCCCCCAGCACCTGTTGGTAATGTTGGGCAAACAGGCTCAGCGTGTCGGCTTCGTTCAGGTTGCAGTGCTGGCCGAGGGCGAATACCCGGCAGGAACCGGCGTTCTCGCCGGCGTCGCTGTGCAGGGGGCCGTTATGAAAACCGGCGGGCTGATACTCGAAATGCTTGTCGATCAGCGCCAGCGTGTCATCAAAACTGGCATGGCCTGCGCTCACAGACGCCAGATGGATGCGAATCGCCTCGTTGATGTTCATTATTTGTGATCCTGCTTGGGCCCCGTCTGGTACTGCGCCTTCCACTGCTCGTAGGGCATGCCGTAGATTTCTTCCCGGGCCTCGGGATCTGACACCTCGAAGCCACGTTGCTCAGCCTCTGCACGGTACCACTTGGAGAGGCAATTCCGGCAGAATCCGGTCAGATTCATCATGTCAATGTTCTGGACGTCGGTATTCTGGCGCAGGTGATCGACCAGGCGCCTGAATGCGGCGGCTTCGATTTCTGTGCGCTTGGAGTCGGGTATAGGGTTGGTCATGGTGCCTCGCAATTGGTTACCGGGTTTGATGATGCAATCCCTGACATTCTCTGCATGTTAGCTTAAGATACAAGGCTGTATAAATGTACAGATTGTTAACCTGAGCCCGCTGACCATGCCCCAGCGCAAGATCATCCATGTGGATTGCGACTGTTTTTACGCCGCCGTCGAGATGCGTGACGACCCATCGTTGCAGGACGTGCCGCTGGCGGTGGGTGGTGACGGTGGTCGTGGCGTGGTGACGACCTGCAATTATCGGGCAAGAACCTTCGGCGTGCGCTCGGCCATGCCGGGCGGTGAAGCCCGCCGGCTTTGCCCCGGGCTGGTCACGGTGCCGCCGGATATGGCCAGATACCGGGCGGCGTCGCAGCAGGTGATGGCGATCCTCAGAGAAATGACCGATCTGGTGGAACCGCTGTCACTGGATGAAGCCTTTCTGGATGTGACCGACGTGACTGATCATAAAGGCAGCGCCACCCTGATGGCGAGGCATTTACGTGAGCGGGTAAAACAGGAGGTCGGCATAACGATTTCCGCCGGCGTCGCCCCGAACAAGTTTCTGGCCAAGATCGCCAGCGATTGGCGCAAGCCCGATGGTTTGTTCGTGATCACGCCCGATGAGGTACCCGCGTTTGTCGAAGCCTTAGCGGTGGAGAAGCTGTTTGGCGTAGGGCAGGTGACCGCCGGCAAGTTGCACGCGCTGGGCGTAAAAACCTGTGGCGACATGCAGGCACTGGGGGCCGATGCCCTGATCGAGACATTTGGCAAGCTGGGTTACCGGTTGTTCGAAATGGCGAACGGCCGGGATGAACGCTCGGTGGTGGTGTCGCGCGTCGCCAAATCGGTGAGTGTTGAGCGCACCTTTTCCCAGGATCTGCCGGATAAAACCGCCTGTGAAACCGTCATGCCTGCCCTGGTGGCGGATCTTAACCTTCGGTTGACCCGCAAGGGCCGGCACAAGCCCATTCACAAGCTGTTCGTCAAGATTCGCTACAGCGACTTTTCTACCCACACCCTGGAGCGGGTCAGGGAATCGGTGGCGGCACCGGCAGCGGCGGACTATCAGCCCTTGCTGGATGAGTTGGTGACCCAGGCCGGACGCCCTGTGCGCTTGCTCGGGGTAGGTGTGCGCTTTCGCAATGATGAAGCCCCGACCACCCAGTTAAGGCTGTTTGATTGAGCCTACAGCGGCGCCAGCATGCCTTCGAACATCAGCACCGACAGCCAGCCCATACTGCCACCGATGAGCGCGCCAGCGGCGACATCACTCGGGTAATGCAGGCCCAGAACCACCCTTGAGGCAGCCACCGAGAGGGTAAACGGCAGCACACACCAGGCGACCATCGGCATTACCGCAAACAGCATGGCCTGAAAACAGGCGGCGTGCAGGGTGTGGCCGGAGGGAAAACTGTAGCGATCCAGCGGTGGCGTACCGCAGTTGATCGCCGGGAAGGAAATAAACGGCCGCTCCCGGATCAGCCAGCGCTTGAGGCATTTATAGGTAAGGGTGCAGGTCAGCCCGGTAAAGGCCATCAGGATAGCGAGGGCCGGCCCATGAGCTGGCGCCAGTAACGGCAGGACAAGAATCAGTGCATACCAGAACCAGCCGTCGCCGAGTCGGCTGACCACCCGAAAGTAAGCCAGTACCGGGCGAAAACGTACCGCCTGATTGATGGACTGGCACAGCGCATACTCGCGCTGATCCGCCAGGTCAAAGAAGCGAGATGCTTTGCTTGTTGATGCCATGGTAGCGAGCCTGTGCGGGTTGATTGAAGACCAGGTGTTCAAACTGTTCAACCTGACTGTTCCAGCTGAGATCCAGAGCATCCAGGCGGGCCTGGCCCCGAACACGGCTGAGCAGGGTAGGTTGATCGGCCAGCCTCAGGGCCTGATTGATAAACGCGTCGTCTTCTTCCAGGGCGACCTTCAGGCCATTTTCATCGTGGCGAATGTGCTCGGCGGCGGCAGCATCGTCGTAGGTAACCAGGCCAAGGCCGCTGGCCATGGCTTCCAGTACCACATTGCCAAAGGTGTCGGTTTTACTGGGGAACAGAAACAGGTCGCCTGAGGCATAGTGCCGGGCCAGATCTTCGCCGCGCCGGGTGCCGCAGAAAATATAGTCCGGGTGCCGTTCGACCAGTTGCCGGCGCATCGGGCCATCACCCACCAGAATGAAGCGCGCGTTCGGATGCAGGCCCCGTATACGTTCGAAGCAGGCCACTGCCATTCGCAGATTTTTCTCGGCAGCGAGCCGACCGACGTAAAGCACCGCCCGGTCGCTGTCTGTCAGCCCCCAGTGTTTGCGCAGGTCGGCATCGCGTTTGTGGGGGCTGAAGCGATGGCAGTCCACGCCCCGGCTCCACAGTCCGGTAGGTGTGATGCCCATGTCATGGACCACCTGTTGCATCTTGCGGGTGGGCACCAGGGTGATGGCGGTCCGGTTGTGAAACCAGCGGCCGTAAGCGCAGAGCAAGCGCTCCAGACTGCCGGCACCGTAGTAGCGCGAGTAACTGTGGAAGTTGGTGTGAAAACCGGATGCCACCGGAATACTGAGTGTGCGTGCTGCCGATACCGCCGCAATCCCCAGCGGCCCCTGTGTCGCTACGTAAATGGCATCCGGCCGGTGCCGCTGCCAGAGCTTTTTCAGGGTGGCTGGTCGTGCTATTCCGAATTGCAGATCACTGTAGCCAGGCAACGCCAGCCCAGCGACCACCAGTTCCCGGGAGAACAGGCCATTACCCGTGCTTTCGATCAGGCCTTTTTGTTCGTGAGCCTGGCGCGGCCGCACCACGGTGACCTTGTGACCGCGTTGCATCAGGCCCTGGCACAGATGCTTCAAGGTGTTGGCCACGCCATTGATTTCCGGCGGAAACGTCTCCGAAACAATGGTAATGTGTTGCTGTCGCCGGTTGGGCAACTGGGTTTTGGTCACGGTGTGTCCTGAAGGTTTTGCTGTCATACCTTCACTATGGAAACGGGGCGTGACAGAAATGCGACAGCTTCGTGACATTCCCTTTACGTCTTTTATCCGCACAAGGAGATTTCATGCAAACGCGAAAACTGGGGTCAACCAACATCGATGTCAGTCTGATCTGCCTGGGCACCATGACCTGGGGTGAACAGAACAGCGAGCAGGAAGCGTTTGAGCAACTGGATTACGCGACCGGAGCGGGCATCAACTTTATTGACGTGGCTGAAATGTATCCGGTGCCACCCAGGGCGGAGACCCAGGGCAGCACCGAACGCTATCTGGGCAACTGGCTTGCCCGTCGGGGCCGCCGGGACGACCTGGTGATCGCCACCAAAGTGGCCGGGCCCGGCAATGGACTGGGTTATCTGCGTGGCGGTCCCAGGCTGACCCGTGAACACATTCGGGAAGCCTGTGAGAGCAGCCTGCAGCGCCTGCAGACAGACTACATCGACCTGTACCAGGTGCACTGGCCGGACCGCAGTGCCAACTTTTTCGGCAAACTGGGTTACCAGCGTAACCCGGATGAAGTCATGACGCCGATCGAAGAAACGCTGGGCGCTCTGGATGAGCTGGTGAAGGAGGGCAAGGTGCGCCATGTTGGCCTGTCTAACGAAACCCCCTGGGGCACCATGGAGTATTTGCGTCTGGCCCGGGACAACGGTTGGCCGCGGGTGGCTTCCATCCAGAACCCTTACAACCTGTTGAACCGGTCGTTCGAGCTTGGTCTGGCGGAGTTCGCCCACAGGGAAGGCACCGGCCTGTTGGCCTATTCTCCGCTGGCGTTCGGCACCCTGACCGGCAAGTATCTGGGTGGCAAGTGGCCGGAGAACGCCCGATTGACGCTGTTCGAGCGGTTCAGCCGGTATAGCGGTGAGCGGGCAGCCGACGCCACCCGGGCTTATGTTGAATTGGCTTACCATCACGGTTTGAGCGCCTCGCAACTGGCGCTGGCCTGGGTTAACAGTCGGGAGTTTGTGACCAGCAACATTGTCGGGGCAACGAGCCTGGAACAGCTGAAAGAAAACATCGGTTCGGCCGGGATCCGGCTCAGTCCGGATCTGATCTCCGCCATCGAGGCCATCCACGCCGAATTTACCTACCCCTGCCCATAACACCCATGATTTGACGCGCCAAGGGTGTTTATAACTGCTCTGCCAGTGCAAGTTGTTGGTGGGGCAGTTACAAAGCGCAAAGCAAGCGATCATATGGTGACAAAATAGTGGTCGGCTGGTGTCGATTAACTGGCGCGTTTGTGTGCAAAGTCACACCAATTTCGGGGCCAATCAGTAGACTTTGTTACTGAAGTACTAATGAACCGAATATACCTTTCATGTCCCGGGTGCCATTATGATCATTCGCTTGTTTGTCGCTCTCCTGGCTCTGAATTTTGTCGCTTTTGTGGTGCGGGCAGAAGCTGCAGGGCCGGTGCTGGCGGATCGCATGATGGCAGAGCGTGATGACGCGATAACGGTTGCGGAGGTCTACGAATTTCAGGAATGGATTGCCGGGGACGATCAGGACGGTCACGATGATGCAGTTACCGCCATTGGCTCACGCCTGCTGAGCCTGAGCTTCAGTGGTAACCAGGGCTCACAACGAACCTACGCGTCGGACCGGGCCCAGGCCGATCACGGTATTGCCCTGCTCAACGAGGGCGCTTGTCTGAATCTGCGCTGGAAGTTCTGAACACACCGCTGTGATCTGCCGGCGATCCCCGGATACTTACCTGCCCATACCGACAACTCCTCAATCTTATGACATGACGCATTGTCAGCTTCAACGTGTCATGTGATTATCCAGTCTGTTGAGATTCTCAAACAATAATGAGGAGCGGGTAATGGCAGAACAGAACGGAATCTATTGCGACGACGCAAACGCATGTGTCGATCGGGTGATCGAACGGGTAGGCAAGCAAATCACGCTGGGCTTGCCGCTTGGCCTTGGCAAGCCGGTTCGCTTTGTCAACGCGCTGTATCAGCGAGCCAAAGACGATCCGGACATTCAGCTGCATATCGTTACGGCGTTGTCGTTACTGGCACCTGAAGGTGGTTCCTCGCTGGAAAAACGCTTTCTGGGGCCGTTCACCAAGCGGCTCTATGGCAACATCCCCGAACTGGCCTATGCCCGTGATGTCACTCGCAATCAGCTGCCTGCCAATGTTTCGGTCTCGGAGTTTTTCTTCAAAGCCGGCAGTTACCTGAACAATCGTAGCCAGCAGCGTAACTACGTGTGCACCAACTACACCCACGCGGTTCGGGATCTGATGGCCCAGGGCGTCAACGTGGTCGGCCAGTTAATGTCGCCGGGCACGCAACACGGTCAGCCGGATCACCTCAGCTTCAGCTGTAATCCGGACTTGTCGCTGGATATCCTGCCGCGGTTGCGCGAGCGCGAGGCGGCCGGTACGCCGGTGGCGATGGTTGCCGAACTGAACCAGAATCTGCCCTGGTTTGGTCATCACGCGGCCGTCGAGGCCCGTGAGTTTGATCTCATCCTGTCCCATCCATCCTCGGATTATCCGTTGTTTTCTGCTCTACCAACAATGGTGGAGAAACTACCGTTGCTCCGGGTCAGTATA
>JAWOAO010000353.1:0-2843 GCA_046498485.1 Marinobacter sp.
TACCGGACACATAGGGTGAATCAATGCCGTTGAACTCGCCGAGATCCGGCTCGATGGACAGCGATGACACGTGCCGGACCGGTCGGCCATCCACCCGGGCTTCGACAATAAGCCGGTATTCGCCTGGTTCATGATCAGAGCTCAGGCTGCCCTGGTAATAGCCGGCGTCTTCAGTGGCCGCCAGTTCTGCCGAATCCGTGCGCTCCTGTGCTGTCGCGGTTTCGAGGGTGGCCGAAAGGGCGTCACCGAAGACCTGGCGACCACTGAGCGAGGCCACCACCAGAATGGGCTCGCCGCGGGTGAAGCGGAATTTGTCGAGGGTGACCACAAAGCTGCCGTCGCCATCGAGTGGCAGTTCAACCGGATGATAAAGATTGCCCTGATAGGCTTGCGCCTGGGCAGCCGACAGCGGCACGGAATAATCGGGGTAGCGGATGGATTGCTGGTATTGGTCGGCGACACTGGCCAGCATGAACCCGAGCGCATCGTCTGAAGGCTCTGACGGTCTCTTGTCGTTGTCAAGCGCCCCGGAGAGGCGCGGATCACCTGTCATACCGGTAACCGGTTGCTGAGGTGACGGGCCAGCTGGCGCGAGCCAGCCAAACCGACCCTCATTGTCTGCAGATAAAAGCCAGGCGGTGCCTGAAACGCCGGCCACCAGTGCCGCAGTTGCCAACAGTGCCTTGTAAGGCATTCGCTATTACCCTGTTATTGTTTTGGGATTGTTTTTGATTAAAGAATAACCATAGCCGGTTGTTGCCCAAACCGGCAAAGAAGTTGTCCAACAATACATCACGGGTCTGCGGTCATGTGACGTGCGTCACACTTTTCAGAGCCAGCCGGTGTCCTTGATGGCCTCAAACCCGAAACGCAGTTTTACCTCGTCACCAACCAGGTCTTGATCCAGTCCGTAGGTCATACCCCAGTCACTGCGGTTGATTACGGTGGACGCGCTGATGCCCAGCGTGTAGCTCTCATGGCCGATAGGATAGTCTGCGGCCTTGTTGAGCGTGACATCTACGTCAACGGGATTGGTTTGCCCCAGAAGGGTCAGGTCACCGGTGACAATGCCGGTGTTATCGCCGGTGCGTTCAAAGCCGGTGACCGTGAAGGTAATGTCCTTGTGCTGGCCGGCGTTCAGAAAGTCCTCGTTGCGCAGGTGATCGTCCCGCTTGTCGTGATTGGTGAATACGCTGTTGGCTTTGAACACCAGTTGGCCGGATGTCAGTTCCCCGGTTTCTTCGTCGTAAACGAACTCTCCTGCTACCTCACGGAACATGCCCATCACCGGCGCATAGCCGATGTGCATGACCTCAAAGCTCATCGAGAAGTGTTCGTCGTCAACCTCAAAGCTGGCGGGTTCTGCCAGTAACACCGGCGAGGTGGCCAGCATCATTGCAGCGGCTGTGGTCTTGATGAAATCAGTTTTCATGATGCAGTTTCCTTATAAAGAGCCAGCGAACATCCAGATAGAATGACCAGGCCAACAGCAGCAGAGCAATGGCGAGGGTAAAGCTGGCGAAGCCAGGGGGGATCGGAGGAACAATCGCAACCATCAGGGTAACGACCTGCCACACGCATACCGTCTTGCGCCGGAAGCTCTCAGGCAGTGGCTGATTGAGCCAGGTCAGGTAGTGGCTGGCGGCTACGAAGAAGTAGCGCGCCAGCCCCAGCACCAGTACCCAGGCTCCGGCCTTGTCGAGCGCAAACACGGCAAGGCAAAGGCCTGAAATAAACAGTGCATCCAGCTCCATATCGAAGCGGGCACCGAAATCACTGTGGCTGTTGGTGGCCCGGGCCACTTTGCCATCGGCGCCGTCGAGGATCAGCGCGAGCAGACAGGCGACGGCGTAGAACCATAAGCCGGCTGGGTCTGACGACCCTAGAAACGGAGCCCAGGCCACCAGAGGAATCACCATTATCGAGCGCAGGAGTGTGGTGCGATTGGCCCAACCGAAGGGCTGTTGCGCTGGCCAGCGCACCAGAATAAAACCACCCTGTATGGCAAACAGTAACCCGGTTGCGAACAGAAAAGCACCCGGCGGGCTGAACCAGTAGTCCATGGTCAGCAGCACGCAAGCCAGCAAAATCCCGGCCCACACAAGTTCCTTGGCGGTTGTGGGAATCTGATTTGAAGCCGGCTGAATCGAATCCATATCTTCGCGCTTCCGTATAGCCTGTCTGATGCGTAATTATGCCCCTAATATGCAATTATAGTTTGGGGAGCGTAAATTTGCTTACGGAGCCAATCGGCGAATGGACTGTTTATGACCTTATCAGACAATCGGGCATTCTGGGTGACCGGTCCCGGCCTGGGTGAACTCAGGCCCGTGGCACTGGCGGAAAGAAGTGACACGGCAGCGCCCATGGTCACTGTGCGCTCCCTGTTTTCCGGTGTCAGCCGCGGTACCGAAGCCCTGGTGTTCAATAACCGGGTGCCGCCCGGCGAATACCAACGCATGCGGGCACCCTGGCAGGAAGGCAGCTTTCCCTATCCGGTAAAGTACGGTTATGCCAACGTCGGCGAGGTGATTGACGGCCCGGAGCACCTGCGGGGGCAGCGGGTGTTTTGCTTGTATCCCCACCAGCAGCAGTACCGGGTGCCCGCCAGTGCGGTGACGGTGTTGCCAGAGCAGGTGCCGCCCGAACGGGCGATTCTGGCGGCCAATATGGAAACCGCGATTAACGGGCTGTGGGATGCCCAGCCGGCGGTGGGGGATCGTGTTGCGGTGGTTGGTCTGGGGGTGGTCGGGCTTCTGGTCGCCTGGCTGGTGCGCCAGATCCCGGGCGTGGAATTACTGGCGATTGACACCAACCCGGCCCGGCAACCGGTCGCCGAGGCG
>JAWOAO010000410.1:0-3746 GCA_046498485.1 Marinobacter sp.
ATGAGCTGCATATCCAGGGCGTGCCCCATCGCAATGATGGAACGCACAAGCTGGCCGCTGGCCTTGTTGCTGACACAGTCGTCAATGAAGCGTTTGTCGATTTTCAGGGTCTGCGCCCTGATCTCCTGCAGATACGCCAATGATGAAAAGCCGGTACCAAAATCGTCGATGGATATCGATATGCCGTGGCCGCGCAGTTCAGCCAGAATGCAGGATGCTTCGCTCGCGCGCTGCATCAGGGTACTCTCGGTGAGTTCCAGTTCAAAAGCGTCTGGTGCCAGCCCGGCTGTATTGAGATCATGCAGGGTTTTTCCGACGAAATGCGGCTGGTTCAGCTGCATCGTTGAAATATTGAAAGCCAGGCGTAAAGCCCTGTTGTGGCGTTGCGACAGGTCGGCTATCAGGTGCGCCGCTTTCTTGAGAAGTATCTCGGTTAATGGACCGATCAGGCCTGATTCCTCGGCAATGGAAATAAACGTCTCGGGAGAGACGGCGCCATACTCGGGGTGGTGCCAGCGAGCCAGTCCTTCGGCACCGACAATTTTGTTGTCCAGCACAGAAACCACCGGCTGGAAATAGACCTCAACCTGGTCGTTTTCAATTGCCTTTCTCAGATCAATTTCCAGAAGCAATCGCTTCTGAACGCTGGCGGTTGCAGTACCATCAAAAAAGGAATGTAGCCCGGGGTTTTGCCGCTTGGCCTGAAACATGGCGGTCTCCGCGCCGCGCAACAGGTCGATCGCGGACTGCGCATCTGCGGGGCACCGAGCGACCCCGGTACTGAAACTCACGTTAATGGGTTTACCCGTGTCGCTGTGGAACGATTCCGCGCTGACGCCGCGCAATCGATGCAGGAGATCGCCCAGGGCGGCGTCACTAATATTATTGGGTGCGAGCAGTGCAAAATGGTCACCGCCCAATCGGGCAATTTTTGCATCGTCGCCCACGACACGTCGCATCTGCTCCGCGAGTTGCTTGAGTATGTCGTCACCCGCCTGATGGCCGAAGGTTTCATTGATCAGGTGAAATCGATCCAGGCCACATACGAGCAGCGCAAATTGTGTCTGATGACTGGCTACCGACTCAATGGCATCGCCTATCAAGTCGAGCAGCGTTGCTTTATTAGCGAGGCCGGTGAGCGGGTCAAAACGCTGCAGATTTTGCAGTGTCGATTGAAAGTGCTTCAGCTCCGTCAGATCCGTAAAAACGGCGGCGTAATTGATCAGTTCGCCCCTGTGGTCGTGAATCGCTGAGATGGACAACCACTCCGGATAAACCTCACCATTCTTACGGCGATTCCAAAGCTCGCCCTGCCAGTGGCCACAATACTCAATCTGCTGCCACATGCGCTCATAAAAAGCCGAATCCTGGCGACCGGAAGACAGCACCCTTGGGTTCTTGCCAACCACGTCCGCCATGGTGTATCCGGTGATACGGGTAAACGAGGGGTTCACGCGCTGTATGTTGCGGTCGGTGCCCGTAATCGTGACTCCCTCAGTGGCACTTTGCAGAATAGCCTCTGCCTGCCAGGCCTGCTGCTGCTCCTTGCGTTCTTCGGTGACATCAATTGCGGTCGATATAAGCAGTCCGTCCGGTTGATCGGGCGACTCCAGGACACCCGAATGGAATGACCAGATTCGTGTAGAGCCGTCTTTGCACTGAATAGTGTAGTCGCCTTCGTCGACGCCCTGGGTTTCGTACCGCAGTCGCTTGATATGACCCTGGACGCTGATGGCCCGCTCGCCATATGCCAATCGCGTCCAGTCATCTACCGTCTTCAGTTCTTCTTTGCTGTAGCCCGTCAGGTTGCACCAAACCGTATTGATCGATTCTATCGTACCGTCGACGCGGTGTAACATGATTGGGATCGGTGCGGCGTGAAGAGCATTATGCAGGCGCCTGAACGCGGCCTCTCGCTGTACTTCTGCCTGCTTTCTCGCAGTGATATCCTGAACCGAACCTTCGAAAAATATTTCCCCATCGCTGTCCTCAATGGCGCTTACCGACAACAACGTAAAGATCCGCCTGCCCTTCGCCGTGAGCAGTTCGCATTCGATCTTGCGTACTTCACCCGCCTCAATGATCAGCTCGCTGAGTTCACCACGCGCAGCCGGGGTCGGGTGGAAGTCACTGGCCCGCCTGCCAATGAGGTCTGCTTTCGAATCCACATCCACTATTTCACGGAGAACCACACAGCGATCGTGGAAGTTACGATGAGCTGGCCTTTGATCCTGTTATGGTATGGGGGAATTAGCATGAAACAGGTAATCACAACAGAGAACATTCCAATTAAATTATGGCTTGACGACATTGAAGACGGCGCTTTGGTACAGGCGGAAAACCTTGCCAATTTGCCGTTCGCCTTCAAGCACATTGCCTTGATGCCGGACACTCACCTGGGCTATGGAATGCCCATTGGCGGTGTTCTGGCCACGGAAAATGTCATTGTGCCGAACGCGGTTGGTGTTGATATTGGCTGTGGCGTGCGGGCCGTTAAAACAGGGCTCACGATGCTGGACCAGGAAACGATCAAAATAATTATGGGCGGTTCCAAGGAAAACCATGGTGGCATCCGGTCCAGCATTCCTGTGGGATACAAACATCATTCAAAGAAACAGGCTGGGATATGGATGCCCTCATTCCGAAAGGACAGCCCCCAGATTCTGTACGACTTTTATGAAGCCGGAAGAAAACAGGTAGGCACTCTGGGCGGGGGCAACCATTTCATTGAAATTCAGAAAGGCTCTGATGGTTTCATCTGGCTGATGATACATTCCGGCAGCCGGAACATCGGTTACCAGGTAGCCAACTATTTCAATGACATTGCCGAGGCTCTGAACGAGAAATGGTTTTCCCAGGTGCCTAAAGTCTGGGGGCTTGCATTCCTGCCTTTGGATACCCAGGAGGGGCAGGGCTACCTGAAGGCCATGGATTATTGCGTTGAGTTTGCCCGGTGTAACCGCGCACTGATGATGCGCAATGTAAAAGCGGCAGTGTCGGAAGTATGTTCAGAGGTTGTTTTCCTGGAAGAATTTGATGTGGCCCATAATTACGCAGCTCTCGAACATCACTTCGGCAGAAACGTCGTTGTTCATCGAAAGGGGGCCACCAAGGCCATGAACGGGCAGCTCGGTATCATCCCGGGATCCCAGGGGACCTCCAGTTTCATTGTCGAAGGCCTGGGAAACCCAGATAGCTTTATGTCGTGTTCCCATGGCGCCGGCCGGAAGATGGGGAGAAAACAGGCTATACGGGAATTGAACCTGGAAGTTGAAAAGAAACGCCTGGACGACCAGGGCATTGTCCATTCCATCAGAAACGAAAAAGACCTGGACGAGGCGGCCGGGGCATACAAGGACATCGATGAGGTCATGGAAAACCAGAAAGACCTGGTGGTGCCATTCGTTGAGTTGAAACCCCTGGCTGTGATCAAAGGGTAGGGGGTACTATGAAAACGCCGATGACAACAATGCAGGCAGAAGCGAAGCATGAATGCCGTATGTGCCGTGAGTTGGGATCCGGGGCATGTGAGTTCGACTGTGTTTTGTCGATGACCTGTTCCGTTATTTGCCACAATTGTGGCAGGACGGTTTATTTTGACGGGCTCATTAAAGACAGTCCCAGTGAATACACATGCCCATACTGTAAAAGGGTACAGCAAAATATCCGGAAAGGTGAGATACACAATGAATGTGCAGAAAGCCTTGCAAGAAATGGGTGATAAGTGGGAATCATACATGGGTACA